>JACPZX010000059.1 GCA_016195325.1 Acidobacteriota bacterium | reverse complement strand
GCGTAGACGAACTCCTTGCGCCAGAAGAGAAGCTGCTCCATGAAGGTGTGGACGTGATTGGCGTAGAGCAGCGGAATGAAGAGGCGCATCGCGCGCGACCATGCCGGATCGTGGACGAGGAACGAGACGGCGAGGACGCCCGAGGCCGCCGTGAAGATGGCGACGTGGTTCACGAAGAAGGCGACGTCCCGGTCGCGCGCGGCGCCTTCGCGATCGTCGCGCTTCGCGTGGAACGGGATCTGGCGCTTGAGCGCCGCGAGGGCGCCGAGGTCGGCGAACTGCGTGTACGACTGCACGAGGTTGAGCGTCTTCCACATCCCGTAGGCCACGGGGCCGAGCCACCTCGGGATGATCAGGCTGCGGACGAGGCTGATGGCGAGCGAAACGGAGCGCGCCGCGGAGAGGTAGAGGAAGTCCCGCGCGATCTCGCGCGAAGCGGCACGAGGCATGGCGGCGGAGCATACCAGAGGCCCTGAGGGGGCGCCACGGAGCGGGGAGGGACGAGGCGATCGCCTCTTCCTGATGGGGATTGTTGCGCTCGCTCTCGCCGCGCGGCTCGTCGCCGCCTGGGCCTCGGGGGTCGGCGCCCCCCAGGAGATCCGCTACATCACGATCGCCTCGGGGATTCGCGCGGGACTGGGGTTCGTGGGGCTCGACGGCCGATTCCCCGATCTCATCCAGCCTCCCGTCTACCCGCTGCTTCTCGCGGCGACCCAGTTCCTCACGTCTCATTCCCTCGGCGCGGCGCGCGCGCTTTCGGCGCTGATGGGGGCGCTCCTCGTCCTGCCCGTCGCGGCGATCACGCGAAGGCTCTTCGACCGCCGCACGATGCGCCGGACGGCATGGCTCGTCGCCGTCTACCCGCTGCTCGTCCACATCTCGTCGTTGTGCATGACCGAGCCGGCGTTCACCCTGTTCGTCGCGCTGGCCGTGCTCGGCGTGGTGAAGGCGACCCACGGCGATCGCGAGGTGCCGAACCTCTGCATGTCGGGGGCCTTTCTCGGGGTCGCGTTCCTCACGCGCCCCGAGGGGTTCCCCGACACGCTGGCGACGTCGGCGCTCGTCCTGTACTGGGCGTGGCGCCTCAAGAGGCGATCGCTGGCCCGCGCCCTCGCGCTGGCCGCGATCCCGGCGGCGATCTGCCTCACCGTCGCAGCGCCCTACTGGATATGGCTGCACGGCGCCACGGGGCACTGGATGCTCTCCCCGAAGGTGGCGCTCACGCAGGCCCATCAGTCGATCATGAGGCAGGGTCTCGCCGAGCACTGGCCGGAGCGCTACGGCACCCGGCTCTTCTACGAGCGGGTGAAGTTCGGCCTCAACGAGTCGGGCACCGACTTCCTCGCCTCGCCGCTCTTCCGCGATCTCGGGCTGATCCACGGGGAGGGGGAGAGGCGGGAGATCTCCCCGGGGGCGTCGTCCCAGGACGACGCGTCGTACCTCGCGTGGATCGTCTTCCGGAACGCCCGGCAGCTCTACCTCGACACCATCAAGTACGGCCTCGTGCTGCCGACGCTCCTCCTCGGCTTCCTCGCTCTCGGGGTCACGTCACGGCCGTGGCGCTCCGGGACCGAGAGGTTCAGCCAGGGAACGATCCTCTGGTTCGCCCTCTCCGGCTGCTCATGGGTCCTGTCGTACGTCGAGGCGCGGTTTCTCTACCCTTCGATCGTCTTCATGCTTCCCTGGATGGCCACGGGGTGGGAGCGCGTCGAGCTGTGGCTGCGCGAGTCGATCCAGGCCGGCTCGCCCGCGCGCGCACGGCTTCGCGATCGGGCCATCGCCTGGGGGCTGCTGATCCTCGTCGCCTCGGCCTGCCTCGTTCACGTGCCGCCTCCCGTGAGACTCTTCTCGTCGATCTGGGCCGAGCACGAGATCGCCGGCACGCTTCTGAAGAAAGGAGGCGCCGAGCGCGGGCCGGTGATGGCGTTGACACCCGTCGCCGCGTTCTACGCGGGCTTCCCCGCCGAAGTGCTCCCGTACGCCGATCTCGATCGCGTGATCGCCTACGCGCGCCTCAAGGGGGTGAAGTACCTCGTCGCCGACATGGCGGAGTTCCCCAACGATCGGCCGCAGCTCATGAGCCTCCTCGATCCGGCGCACGCCCCGCCGGATCTGACGATGCTGCACGATATCAACCGCGATCCCTCGCGCCGTCTGATCGTCTATCGGCTGAATCCGCCGGCGCCGCCGGGCACGTAGCCGTCACGCCCCCTCGGCGGCTCCCGGGGAAGGCGGGACGGGGCCCGGGGCACCGCGGTCACGTCCCGACCCGGGCGACAATAAAGATGTAGGGCCCGATTTCGTACGATTCTTCCGGTTCCTTCGGCGCTCCATGCGCTAAGTCCCCGCCCCGCTGGCTTTTTGCGGGGAGTGTGTGTATATTGCGTGACCAAGCGAAGCTGCTGGCCCAGGATCGTCGAAAGTATCAGGTGCTCCCGAGTTCCCGGGAGTTGTGTCCCCTGGTGCGGGGCTCGGGTGAGATCCCCTCGACGTTCGTAGCCTCGCGAGAGCGAGTGCCCCTGCCGCTTGTTCATGGATGGTAGTTGCGTTCGGAAGTGCTCCCTACGAGTGCGTCCGCAGGCTCAGAGATGAGACTGGAACGCGGGCGGCGCCTCGGCTCCGGGGAGTTCTGGCGAACGGCAGGAAAGGGGGCAGGATCTTGGGAAGCAGGGAACTGCCGACGGTAGGTGTCGGCGTGATGGCCTACAACGAGGGGAAGAATATCCGGGCCCTCCTCCAGTCGCTCGTGGCGCAGCGGACTCAATCCTGCCGCTTGAGCGAAATCATCGTGGTGGCGAGCGGCTGCACCGACGACACCGAGGCGATCGTCGACCAGATGGCGCGCCGCGATCCCCGCATCAAGCTCATCTCACAGGCCCGGCGCGAGGGGAAGGCGCGGGCGATCAATCTTTACCTCCGGACCACCGCCACCGATTTCAGAATCCTCGCGAGCGGGGACACCCTTCCGGCCGACGATGCGATCGAGACGCTGATCCATCCGATGGTCGAGGACGCCACGGTCGGCATGACCGGTGGCCACGTCGTCCCGGTGAACGGCGACGATCGCTTCATCGGCCACGCGGTGCACACGCTCTGGCGCCTGCACCACAAGCTCGCGGCCGAGGCGCCCAAGATGGGCGAGATCGTCGCGTTCCGAAACGTGGTGAAGCGAATCCCGGAGGATTCGGCGGTAGACGAGGTCAGCATCGAGGCGGCCGTCACGGCCGCCGGCCACACGCTCAAGTACGTCCCCGAAGCGATCATCCGGAACAAGGGGCCCGAGACGGTGGCGGAGTTCGTGAAGCAGCGCCGCCGCATCCACGCCGGCCACCTGGCCGCGCGCAGGGTCGCGGGTTACGCCCCTTCGACCATGAGCCTGAAGCGAGTGGGGAGGGTGTTCCTCTCCGACGTGCTCTCGCGTCCCGCGAGGCTTCCGTGGAGCCTGGGGACCGCCGCTCTCGAAGCGACGGGTCGGATGCTCGGGGCCTACGACCATTACGTCTCCGGGCGGTCGCACGCCGTCTGGGAGATCGCGGTGACGACGAAGGATGTCCAAGGGCATCGGTAGTCTTCTCCCCGTCCTCCCTTCGTACTGGGCGTTCCGGAACATCGGAGGGAAGGGCCCGCTCCCGCTCAACTTCACGCTGAGCCTCCTGTACGCCTGCAACTCGCGCTGCAAGACGTGCAACGTCTACGAGCGCAAGGTGAAGATCTTCAGCGTCGAGGAGTACGACCGCTTCCTGTCGACGGTCGGAAGGGTGCCGTACTGGTTCACGCTCAGCGGCGGCGAGCCGTTCATCCGCAAGGACATCGTCGACATCGTCAAGGTCGTCTACGAGCGGTGCCGGCCGAAGATCATCAACATCCCGCACAACGGCACCTTCCCGGACACGACCGCCGGCCGAGTCGAGCAGATGGCGCGGGCCTGTCCCGAGAGCGAGATCATCATCAACGTCTCGCTCGACGAGCTCGGACACAAGCACGACGAGATCCGCCAGACGAAGGACAACTTCGAGATGGCGACGCGCACCTTCGAGTCGCTGAAGGCCCTCGACGTGCCGAACCTCACGGTGGGCATCCACACCGTGATCTCGAAGTTCAACGTCGAAAACTTCCCGAACGTCTATCGCGGGCTCACCGCGATGAGGCCCGACTCGTACATCACCGAGATCGCCGAGGAGCGCGACGAGCTGCAGACGCTGGGCACCGGCATCACGCCCACGGTCGACCAGTACGGGCGCGCCATCGATTTCCTCCTCTCCCAGGTGCGCACGAAGCGGTTCGACGGCGTTGCGCGGATCACCCAGTCGTTCCGCCTGGAGTACTACAAGCTCGCGAAGGCGGCCGTGAGGGAGAAGCGGCAGACGACTCCATGCTACGCGGGGTGGGCCTCGTGCCAGATCTCGCCGGACGGCGACGTCTGGCCGTGCTGCATCCGCGGCGAGTCGGCCGGAAGCCTCCGAGAGAACGGCTACGATTTCCCCGCGATCTGGCGCGGCGAGCGGATGGAGGGGATCCGGCGCTCGATCCGGAACCGCGAGTGCGCCTGCCCGCTCGCGAACGCCTCCTACACGAACATCATGCTGTCGCCGACCGCCCTCGCGAAGGCCGGCGTCAACTACCTGAAGCTCAGCGCCGCCGCGATGCTGAGACGCGACGACGGCGACGGCGTGGCGCCCGGATCGATCGGCGCGCCGTCGGGCGCGGGGCCCGCGCCTTCCTGATGCGCGCGGCGCGGCTCGCCGGCGCCGCAGGGCTCCTCGTGTGCGCCGCGGCGCTCGCCGCCGTTGCGGATGCCGCGCTCATCGAGCCGCGGCGGCTGACCACCACGTCCGTAGATCTTCCCGACGGCCCTCTCGCCCGCGCCCTCGGCGGAGAGCGCATCGTCCACCTCTCCGACCTCCACCTGCGCGGGTACGACGCGCGTGAGGATCGCCTCCTCGCCGCCATCGACACCGAGAAGCCTGCGATCGTGGTGATGACCGGCGACTACGCCGACACCGCCGAGGGGGTTCGCGCTCTCGAGCGGCTCGTGGGTGGAATCCACGCGCGGCTCGGAGTCTTCGCCGTGCCCGGCAACAACGACTACTTCAGGGGGCGCCAGGACGCGATCTTCGCCGCCCTCGATCGCGCGGGGGCCACTGTGCTCCGAAACCGCGCGGCCGTCGTCACCGGGCGCGGCGGCCGCTTCGCGATCGCGGGGACGGACGATCCCTTCTTCGGCCGCGACGACGTCGCGGCCACGCTCGCCTCGATCCCGCCGGGAATCCCCGCGATGCTCCTCGCGCACAGCCCGGCCGTCGTCGAGAGACGATCCGAGGCGATGCTCTTCAACGCGGGAGACGCGTCGGGCCCGTGGGGCGCGGGATGGTTCTGGCTCGACGGGTCTCATCTGCGCGCGCCCATCCCTTCGATTTCCTTCGCATCTTCAGGCCGCCACACGCTCCGCCTCCAGCGGCGAGAGGACGGCGCCGGGGTCGGGGAGATCCGCCTGATCCCGGAGGCGGCCCCGGAGCTCGCCGGCTTCCCGGCGCCCGATCACTGCGCGCCGCCGCGCGCCGCGGGGGAGATCCACGTCGACGCGTGCGCCGCGGCCACGGCGACGCGCGGGTCGTGGAGCCGGGTGCGCGACGACGCGGGGTGCCGCGTCGCCGACGGTCCCGATCGCGGCGCGCTCGCCGCGTTCGCCGGGGTCGCGCCCGACGATTTCGCGGACGTCGCGTTCGACGCCCCCGCCGGCGTCGCCTACCGCGTGTGGATCCGGATCTACAGCCCGGGCTCGACGGGTCGGAGCGACTCGGCCTACGTTCAGTTCGGCGACGCGATCGACGCGACCGGGCGCGCCAGGTTCCGCGCGGGAGAGGCCGTCCCTCTCGCCAACCGTCCCCCCGTCGAGCTGATCCTCGCCGGACACACCCACGGCGGACAGGTGCGGCTCCCATGGATCGGCTCGCTGGAGCGGAGCATCGGAGGCGGCCCGTTCGTGATGGGCCGGTACGACATCGGCGGCACGATGCTCTACATTAGCCGCGGGCTGGGGACATCCTACCTGCCCATCCGGTTCGACTGTCCCCCGGAAATCGTCGTGCTGTCCTCGCCGGGACGGCGCGGGAACGGAGAGAACCCCTCATGAGCGTCTACTTCGCGGAAGCAGGCCGCTACGACGTCGGCGAGATCGAGCAATCGCTCGAGACGGCGCTGGCGGTGCTCGGCGGGCCGATACAATCGAAGAAGAGCGCCTTCCTCAAGCCCAACATCGTGCGTCCCGGCGTGCCGGACACGGCGATGATCACGCACCCGGCCGTGATCGAGGCGCTGGTCCATGTTCTCCGCCGTCACGGCGTCACGGAGATCGCCGTCGGCGAGGCCTCGTCGGTCGGCGTCAACGTCGAGGAATCGTTCCGCGTGTCCGGGTACGCCGCGCTGTGCAAGCGCCTCGGCGTGCCGCTCCTCAACCTCAACGACGTCGAGCGCCGCGAGGTCCGGTGGATGTACGGGCGGCTCCGGCTCCCCAAGGTCGCGCTCGACGCAGACCTCTACATCAACTGCGCGAAGATGAAGACCCACTTCCACACGATCGTCACGCTGGGCGTCAAGAATCAGAAGGGTCTCCTCCTTCCGGAGGACAAGCAGTTCGACCATCTCGAGGTGAGGCTCCACCCGGCGCTCGCCGAGTACGCCCGCCTCGCGCGCCCACACCTCACGCTCGTCGACGGCATCGTCGGCATGGACGGGGACGGCCCGACGAAGGGGAACCCGAAGCCGTGCGGCGTCCTCGCGCTCGGGACCGACATCTACGAGACCGATTTCGCGTGCGCCCGGTTCATGGGGGTCGACCCGATGCAGGTCCGCCACCTCGCCTACGCGGTCGAGCGCGGGCACTTCGGCGGCCACCCCAACATCCTCGGGACGGCGTTCGAGGCGCGCAAGACGGTCTTCGAGCTCCCGAAGAACGAGCCCAAGCGCATCGCCAATTTCTACGGTTGGAAGAACCACCGAGCGTGCGCCGAGTGCGAGCACGCGGTCGAGCACGCCTTCCAGCTCGGGATGAGGAACCCGAAGTACTGGTTCACCTTCCTCCCGAAGATGGCGCGGCTGATGCTCTTCGATCGGGTGGATCTCATCCGGGGCCGCGACGCCGTGGTCCCCGCCGGGCACGGGAAGCTCCTGCTCGTCGGCGACTGCACCGAGCGTCTCGCGTCGGAGTACGGCGTCCCCAACGTGAAGGGATGCGTCCCGCGCCCCGAGGATGTGATCCGCCGCGTGATGGAGATGTGAGGGTCCTCGTCACGGGCGGCACCGGGTTCGTCGGGAGCCGGCTCGTCGAAACGCTTCTCGCGCGAGGCCACCAGATCAACCTTCTCGTCAACCGGACCCAGCCGGCGATCCCGGAGGGGCCGTCGGTGAAGTACCACCGGTGCGATCTCACCGACCCGGTGAACTTCCGGAGCGCGGGGTTCAAGTCCGACGCCGCGGTCAACGTGGCGGGGCAGCTCCGGGTCCCCGGGGTTCCGGACGAGCACTACTGGAAGGTCCACTACGAGGCGACGAAGCACGTCCTCGAGGAGTGCACCCGCTTCAAGCTGAAGCGCCTCGTCCAGGTCTCGACCACGGGGGTGTACGGCGCGACCGGCCGCACTCCGGTCGGGGAGGACGGGCCCATCGCCCCGTCGGACATCTACGAGAAGACGAAGTGGGAGGGGGAGCGGTACGCGCGCGAGTACTGCTCGGACGGCAGGCTCGAGCTCGTCGTCGCGCGCCCCGGGCTCGTGTACGGCCCCGGAGACAGGCACCTCCTCGGCCTCTACAAGGCCATCAAGTGGGGCGTCTTCCGCGTCATCGGCGACGGGGAGAATCTCGTGCATCCGATCTTCATCGACGATCTGACCGAGGGGCTCGTCGCCTGCCTGGAGCATCCCGCCGCGGCGGGCTCGGCCTTCAACCTCGTCAACCCGTCCCCGGTGTCGTTCCGGTCGTTCTGCGAGGAGATCGCCCGCGCCCTCGGGAAGAAGCTCCCTTCGGCGAGCCTCCCCAGGAATCTGGCGCGGGGAGTGGGGGCGGGCTTCGAGGCGATCCGCGCGGTGACGCGCATGGAGGTCCCTCTCACGCGCGAGCGCGTGGAATTCATGACCTCCGACCGCGCGTACGACGCGTCCCGGGCGGAGCGGCTCCTGGGCTTCCGCGCGCGCACGCCCCTGGCCGACGGGATCAGGGCGACGGTCGCGGCGTACGCGGAAAAGGGGTGGCTTTGAGCCTTTCCGGGCTCCCATGGGGTGAGAAAGCCCGTCAGAACGGGATTTCTCGGGTTTCAGGGTTGCCAAACCGCCCGCCAGCGCTGTATCCTTGGGGTCTACTCTCAAAGTAGGAAAGACTGGCCATCTCCTGAAAGGGGGGTTTACCGAATGTCGTTATTCCAGGGCCCGCGCAAGATCCAGCGAGTCCTTTTCGTCTATCCGCCGCTCACGACGCACACCGATTACGCCACCGAGTCGAAGGGAACCCATCCGCCGATCGGCATCTCGTACATCGCCGCGCTCCTCGAGCGCGAAGGGTACGAGGCGGGCATCATCGACGCCGTCGTCGAGGGTTACTACCACGAGGAGCCGATCGGCGACAACATCATCCGATACGGCCTGTCGTTCGACGAGATCACGCGGCGCGTCGCCGAGTTCAAGCCGGATCTGGTCGGCGTCTCGAACCTGTTCTCCTCGTCGGCCGAGGACTCCATCCGCGTCTGCACCGCCATCAAGGCGGCCGGCCGCGACATCGTCACCATGATCGGCGGCCCGCACCCGTCGGCGATCCCCGAGCACCCGCTCGCGAGCCCCGACGTCGATTTCGCGATGCTCGGCGAGGGGGAGATCCCCACGATGTCGCTCGTCCACGCGCTCGAGAAGGGGGACGAGACCCTTCTCGAGGGGGTCGCGTTCATCAAGGACGGGAAGATGGTCCGCGCGGAGAGGAAGAAGTACGTCGAGGACCTCGACTCGCTCCCGTTCCCGGCCCGTCACCTCCTGCCGATGGACAAGTACCTCGCCATCAGCAACGCGTACCTCACCACGCGGCGCACGCCGTTCACCCCGATGATCACCTCGCGGGGCTGCCCGGCGAAGTGCACTTTCTGCCCGGTGCACGCGGCCTGGGGGAAGCAGTGGCGCGCCCGTTCGCCCGAGAACGTCATCGCCGAGATCGACGAGCTGGTCAACAAGTACGGCATCCGCGAGATCCACTTCGACGACGACAACATCACGCTCGACAAGGCGCGCGCGATGAAGCTCTTCCAGATGATGATCGACCGCAAGTACGACCTCATCTGGACCGCCCCCTCGGGGATCGCCCTCTGGGCCCTCGACGACGAGCTCATCGAGAAGATGGCCGAGTCGGGATGCTACAAGCTCTTCATGGCGATCGAGTCGGGTGACGAGTACGTCCTGAAGCACATCATCCGGAAGCCGCTCAAGCTCAAGAACGTGCTCCCGCTTGCGAAGAAGATCCGCCAGATGGGGATCGAGATGGAGGCCTTCTTCGTGGTCGGCATGCCCGGCGAGACGAGGGAGCAGCTCCGGCAGACGTTCCGCTTCGCGCGCGAGCTCGACGCGGACAACACGCTGTACTTCTACGCGAACCCGATCCCGGGCTCGCCGCTGTACGACGAGTCGCTCAAGCACCAGTACCTCTCGAAGGAGTTCGACTACACGAAGCTCCGCGTCTCGACGGCGAACCTCAACACGCCGCAGATGTCCGCGCAGGAGCTCGAGCGGGCCGTCGCGCGCGAGAACCTCCGGATGCGGATGACCTACATGGTCAAGCACCCGGTGCGTGCGGCCGAGCGCTACTCGGCCTACATCCGCAAGGACCCGCGCGTCGTCTACAAGAGCGTCACCGGGTACATCACGAAGTCGCTCGGCTTCGCCTCCTAGGAATCACCTCCGGAGCGCCCCGTCGCGGGTCTCACCTCGCGGGGCGCTCCGGTGGAACGCCCCTCCCTCCGGAAGTATCATCGCCGCGATGACGAGATCCGGGGGAAGCACGTCTCGAAGCGGTCGGATGGGACTCTTCGCCGGCTCGCTCCTCCTCGCAGTCCTCGCGTGCGTCGTCGCCGGCGCCGCGGAAGCCTCCGCTCGAATCCTCCTGGATCCCCGGCTCTACGACTCCCGGCTCGACGCGGCCTCGCTCGTTCTCTGGGGGACGGCGTCGGGGGCGGGGTGGGGCCTCTGCTTCGGCGCCGCGGGCGCCGCGCTCCTGTCGGGGCGCGCCGGAGTTCTCGCGGCCGCGTGCTGGCCCGTCGAGGCGCTGGCGATCTCGGCCCTCTCGTCATGGCTCCTCCGATCGACGGCCTCCCCCGTCTGGGCGGCGAGGGGGGCGCTTCTCGCCGGGATGGCGGGCGCGACCCTCGTGACGTTCGCCGCCTCCCGGGTCGACACCGGGCGGCGGCGCGGCGCGGCCGTGTCCCGGTGGGTCGGGCCGGGTCTGGCGGCGGCCGCGGTCGTGGCGCTCGCCCCGGCCGCCTGGATCCTCGCCCGCGCATCGTTTCGCGAACCCGCCCCCGCCGCGGGGGCGCCGAACATCCTGCTCGTCAGCATCGACACGCTGCGCGCGGACGCGGTGGGGGCGTTCCGCCGCGGGCGGCCTCACCTCCCGGAGCTGGATCGCGCCGTGACCCCGCGGATCGACGCAGAGGCTGCGCGGGGCGTCGCCTTCACCGAGGCCTCGACGCCGCTTCCGAAGACCCCCGAGGCGCTCGCGTCGCTGATGACGGGCCTCTACCCCGGACGTCACGGCCTCAAGAATCTCTTCTCGACCCTTCCCGCGTCGCACGCCACGATCGCCTCGTCCCTGAGGGCGCGCGGGTGGGCGACGCGCGGCGTGGTCGCGAACATGCTCGTCGGCAGATGGAGCGGCCTCGGCAGGGGGTTCGACGAGTTCTGGACGAAGAACGGCCTGCGGGGGCAGGTCTCTGATCTCTCGACGGTGTCGCTCCTGTCGGGGGCTTTTCCGTACTACGCGCGCCGCGAGCTGAGCCGCTTCGAGACGCTGAAGTACGGGCGCGAGACGGGGGCCGAGACGACCGATCGCGCCATCCGAATGCTCGGGTCGCTCGGCGACCGCCCCTGGTTCCTCTGGGTCCACTACCTGGACCCGCACTGGCCGTACTGGCCTCCGGAGCCCTGGCGCTCGCGCGCCGACACGGCGCCGGGCGAGCCGTTCACTCTCTACGACGACGTCGGCTCGAACCGGATTCCCGTCGCCGAGCTCATGTACCGGAACACGCTTCCCGCCGCGACGGTGTCGCGCGCGATATCCCTCTACGCCGGCGAGGTGAGCTACACCGACTTCGAGGTGGGGAGGCTCCTCGACGCCTTCGCCGCCGTGAAGGGCTCGGAGAACACGCTCGTCGTCATCACCGCCGATCACGGCGAGGCGCTCGGGGAGCACGGCTACTATTTCTCGCACGGCGCGCAGGTCTACGAGCCGAGCATCCGGATCCCGATGATCGTCGTCCCCCCGTCGGGGGGCGCCGGCCGGACCGTCGCGACGCCCGTCAGCCTCGTGGATCTCCTCCCGACGGTCCTCGAGACCGCCGGGGTTCCGGTCCCCGCGTCGATCGACGGGCGCAGCCTCGCGTCGTACCTTCGGGGCGGCGTCACCGGCGAGGCGCCGCCGGCGGAGAGCGATCCCGTGTACTCCGAGTCGGACCTCGCGTACCACCGCGACAATCCCTTCACGACGATTCCCGGCGAGGCGGGAAAGGTCCGCGTCATCCGGCAGGGAGATCTCAAGCTCATCCGGTACGCGCGCGACGTCGCCGCCGCGAGGCGCATCGATCCCGCGCTGGGATCGGGGAACGCCGGGCTCAAGAATCCCCTCGGCCTCCCGGAGATGACGCAGGTGGGGGCCTCGTCCCCGGACGTTTGGGAGATGTTCGATCTGGCGAGCGATCCGCTCGAGAGCCGCAATCTCTACGACGCGTCGAGCCCCAGGGGGGCGAGGCTGAGGATCGCGCTCGAATCGCGCGCCATCGCGTCGGGACCGGGCGAGGCGGTGCCGGCGGACGACCAGCGCGAGCTCCTCAAGGGCCTCGAGTCGCTCGGGTACATCGATCGCGGCGGGGACGGGCATTGACCGGCGCGCCCCGCGCGGCGCGGGATCTTCAATCGAACCCGGCGCGGATTCTGCTGATCGTCGTCCTCGTCCACACCGCCGGGGTCTTCGCCTACTCGACGCTGTGGCGCGGCTTCTTCGCCCCCGACTTCGACGTCAACGATTTCAAGGCCTATGCCGCCGGCGCGACCGCCCTCGCGTCGGGGCGCCCCGACATGCTGTACCCCGATCCGTCGACGCTCAATCTCGGCGTCCTCCCCGATCAGCCGTGGGTGAAGTTCGCCATGGATCGCGGCATCCCTCACCCGAGCGCGTACATCTACCCCCCCTTCCTCGCCGTGGTGCTCAGGCCCCTGGCGGCGCTCCCGTACCACCGCGCCAACCAGATTTGGTTTCTCGGCAACGCGGCACTCTTCGCGGCGTCGGTGGGCCTCCTCGTCACCTGGCGGCGCGGCGCCGTGGCCCCCGAGCTCGCGGCGGCGATCGCCTTCGCCTCGATGAACTTCTACCCGACCTTCCGCGCCTTGCAGTGCGGCCAGGTGGGGATGATCCTTCTCTTCCTGACGGCGGCCGCGCTCTGGTCGCTGGAGCGCGGCCGCGACGGCCTCGCGGGGACCGCGGTCGCGGTGGCGGCGGCGATCAAGCTGACCCCCGCGATCCTGATCGCGTTCTTCTTCCTCGCGGGCCGGCGGCGGGCGGGGATGGCCGCGCTCGTCGGGGGCGCGGTGTGCGCAGGCGTCTCCGTCGCCGGGGCGGGCTTCGGCAATCAAGTCGTCTTCCTGCGCGACTTCCTCCCCGCGCTCTCGCGCGGCGCCGCGACGTTCGCCAACCAGAGCCTGACCGGGTTCCTGGCGCGCCTCGCGACCGGCGCCACGATGAACGCCTACGAGTTCCTCGAGGGGCCGGCATGGCTGAGCGCGGTGAGCCGCGCGCTCTCGGCCGGAGTGCTCCTCGCGTCGCTGGGCCTGGGCGCGCGCACCGCGCGGAAGGGGAGGGCGGCCGAGGGGATGTCGCTCGTCGTCCTGGGTTCCCTCCTCGCGTCGCCCATCTCGTGGGAGCACCACTTCGTCGCTGCCCTCGTGCCGATCGCCGTCCTCCTGAGCCTCGCGATCGGCTCCGCCGAGACGCCCGGGTGGCGGGCCGGCGCTCTCCTCGCGGGGTACGCGCTGATCGCCGTGAATGGGTACGATCTGATCCGCCGCTTCTTCCCGTACCGGCTCGGACGGCTGGCGATCTCGCAGGCCTTCCTCGGGGGGGCGGCGCTCTGGGTGCTGCTGGCGGTCGGGCGCTGGAGCGATCCTCGCGCCTCCCTCGCGATCGACTCATCCCTGCCGGCGGAATCGCCGGCGATGGGCGGCGCGTCGTGACGGCGCCCGGGCTCTCCCGCCTGCGCGGGGCGCTCTCGCGCCCTGCGAGCGCCGCGGATCTCCTCGCCGTCGTCCTGCTGGTATTCCTTCCTCTGAACTTTCTCTACGGGGCGGTCCTCACGCATCTGCATCCTCCCGACAAGAACGACTTCACGTCGTACTACGTCGCCGCGCGCGTCGTCGAGTCGGGGCGCGCGGGCGATCTCTACTATCCCGAGCCGAAAGGTTCCCTCCTCGCCCAGGCGTCGATCGAGCACCCCTGGATCGACGTCGCGCGGAGCGCGGGGATAGACAATCCGAACTACTATTTGTACCCGCCCCTCTTCGCCGTCGCCTTCGTCCCGCTCGCGGCCCTTCCCTACGAGACCGCCTTCGCCGCGTGGCTCCTCCTGAATGTCGCCTTCCTGGCCGGGGCGTTCCTCTTGTGCCTTCCGCCGCGCCGCGATCGGACGCTCTCCGGCCTCGCCGCGGCGGCCCTCGTCGCGCTGACCTTCTATCCCGTCTGGCACCACCTGAAGATCGGGCAGAGCAGCCTGCTGGTGCTCCTCCTCCTGGCCGCGTGCCTTGCGCTCCTGAGACGGGGGAGGGAGGGGGCCGCGGGGCTCGCGCTCTCGGGCGCGATTCTCCTCAAGCTCACGCCGGTGATCTTCATCCCGTTTCTCTGGATGAGAGGGCGGCGCCGTGCGGCCGTCGCCGCGACGCTCGCCGTCGCGGCGCTCACCGCGATCTCGCTCGCCGTGACCGGGCCCGCCGCGCAGATCACCTACGTCACCCGGATGATCCCGCTCCTGTCGGCCGGGACGGCCTTCTACCCCAACCAGTCGCTGAACGGGTTCGTCACGCGCCTCCTCGGCGCGGGCGATCTCATGAAGGCCGATCTGAGCACGGGTCTCGGCGCCGCGCGCGCCGCCTCCGGTGCCGCGGCCGCCGCGCTGGTCGGCCTCTCCTTCCTCGCGATCTTCCGCCGACGGGGCGAGACGGGGATGAGGGCCGATGACGATGGCTTCGCTCTTCTCACGGTGGCCTCGCTCCTCGCGTCGCCGATCTCGTGGGAGCACCACTACGTGTGCCTGCTCCTGCCGGCCTTCATCCTCATCGGCCGCTGGGCCGGCGGGGAGACGCCGCGGCGCGGCCTCGCGGCGTTCGCGGGGGCGGCCCTCGCGCTCGCGGGCTCGTACGTGGGGCTCGCCGTCTTCGAGAAGTTCGGCGTCGGCCCGCTCCATCCGCTGTTGTCGTCCGCCGCCTTCGTGGGCGCGGGGATGCTCTGGATCGTCTTCGCGTCGGGGGCGACGCGCCCCGCGCCGCCGGCCGCCTCAGAGGCGACGGGCCCCGGGCGCCCGAGCGTCGTCGCGCTCCTCACGTTGATGGCGGTCTTCGCCGGCGGGCAGTTCCTGCTCAAGCTGGCCGAGTACGACACGTCGTTCTCGTACGGCGACTTCACGTCCTACTACGTCGCCGCGTCGGCGGTCGCCGAGGGGCGCCCCGAGGCGCTCTATGTCCCCGGCACGCCGGATCCCATCCTCGCGAAGGCCGAGACCCCTTCGGCGTGGACGGAGGTCGCCTCCTCGCGCGGCGTGAAGGACGCGAACTACTACCTCTACCCTCCGTTTTTCGCGCTCCTCGTCACCCCCCTCGCGTGGCTTCCCTACGGCGCCGCCCACGATCTCTGGTATCTCGTGAACCTCGGCGCGCTCGCCGGCGCCCTGGGGTGGTACCTTTGGAGGGAGCGCTCGCGGCTCGGCGCCGCAGAGCGGGCCGGGGTGATCCTCCTGACCGCCCTCCTGTGGCCCGCGCTCTTCACCTTCGGGGCCGGACAGGCGAATTTCATCGTGCTGCTCATGATCCTGGGGGGCCTCTTCGCCGCCGAGAGCGGCCGCGCCGCGCCGGCGGGGCTCGCCCTGGCGGCGGCCGTGGCCATCAAGCTCACCCCCGCTCTTCTCGTCCTCTGGTTCGCCTGGAAGCGGCGATGGGACGTGGTGGGGTGGACGGCGGGCTTCGGGGCGGCGATCGTGGGAGTGTCCGCGGCCGTCGTCGGGTGGACCTCTCATGTCGTGTACGTTCGCGAGATGGTGCCGCTTCTTGCGCGCGGGTGCGCGCACTGGGTCAACCAGTCGCTGGCGGCGCTCCTGTCGCGCGCGGCCGGCGGCGATCCCTTCTCATGGGATCTCGCGCCGCGGTCGGCCTTCGTCCGAGCGTCGGGCCTCGTCCTCTCCGCGATCGTCGTGGCGTCGCTCGCCGCGATCGCGCGCCGGGACGCCGGGAGCGGGCGATCGCGGCTCGAGTTCGGCCTCGTCCTCGTCTCGACCCTCTTTCTCTCGCCGATCTCCTGGATCCACCACGCCGTCCTCAGCCTCCCGGCGATCTTCTTCCTGATCCGCGCGTGGGCCGCGGCCGGGCGGGCCACGCTCGGGCGCGCGGGGCTCCTGGCGCTGGCCTTCGCCCTCCTCGCGATCTACGTGAAGCCCCCGGGGCTCGTCGCCTCCCCCTGGCTCTCGCCCCTCGCGTCGTACCACCTCGCGGGGCAGGTGATCCTCTGGTCGCTCCTCGCCGCCGAGATCGTGCACCTCCGCCGCCCCGCTCCCCGGGAGATGGCGGCGTGAAGGGGAAGGGGCTCGTCTTCGCGCTCGTCGCCGCCTACGCGTGCGCCCACTTCGCGACAGCGCGCCTGCCGTGGGACGTCGCGCAGAGCCCGATCCGGGGGAGCGATCTCTCCTCGTACTACACCGCCGCGCGGCTCGTCTCTGAGGGGAGGGCGTCGAGCCTCTATGACGTCGCGCCGGGGGACACGATCCTCGGCGACGCGACGTCGGGCCCCTATCGCGAGGCGGGAGTCGCGGCCGGCATCGAGAGGCAGCACTACTACATCTACCCCCCCTTCTTCGCGCTGGCCTTCCTGCCGCTCGGCGCCCTGAGCTTCGCCGCCGTGATGAACGTCTGGCTCGCGCTCGATCTGGCGCTCCTGGCCGCATTCCTCGCGCTGTACATCCGGGGGCACAGGGAGATCACGGGTTCCGAGGCGGCCTTCGCCGTCACCGTCTGCTGCTTCGAGTTCCTGCCGATGATCTGGGCGATGGCCGTGGGGCAGACGAGCCTTCTCGTGCTGGTCCTCCTCACGGGGACGCTCCTCGCCTGGCGGCGGGGGAGCGACCGGGCCGCGGGCGCGCTTCTCGGGCTCGCCGTCGCGATCAAGCTCACCCCCGCCCTTCTCAGCGTCTTCTTCTGGTGGCGGGGGAAGAGGACGATCGCGATCGTCTCCCTGGGGGTCTTCCTCCTCACGCAGGCGATCTCGATCGCGGCGCTCGGGTGGGCGCCGCACCGCGCCTTCTTCTTCGACGTCGTCCCGCAGATGGCCGCCGGGACCAGCTACTTCCTGAACCAGTCGCTGACCGGCTTCTTCGATCGCCTCCTCACCTCGGACGACATCCGCGAGGTGGCCCTCGCCGCGTCCCCTGCGGCGCGCGCGCTGTCGCTCCTCGCGGGCGCTCTCCTCGCCGCCTTCACCGCGGGGCGGCTCCGGAGATCCCGGCCTTCGGCCCCGCTCGCCGACGAGCTCCAGTTCGGCGCGGTGATCCTCCTGACGCTGCTCCTGTCACCCATCTCCTGGACGCATCACTATCTTCTCGCGGTGCTCCCCATCCTCGCCGTCGCGTCGTCTCTCCTCAGGGAAGCCCGCCCGCCGCTCTGGGCGGGAGTGGCGCTCGGCCTCGCGTGGCTCCTCATCGCCCGCAAGCCGCACCCCGATCTCTTCGCCTCGGGGCCGGCGCGCCTCCTCAACTCCGGCGCGCTCGCCGGATCTCTGCTGCTTCTCGGCCTGACGCTGCGCTCGCTCGGACGGGACGAACGCGGGAGAGCGGCATGACGCCGGCGGCGCCGTCGCGGGATCGCACACCATGGCTCGTTTTCTTTTTCTTCCTCGCCCTCTACCTCGTGACCTTCGGCGGCCACCCGTACACCGGCGACGGCCTCGAGATGCTCAAGACCGCCGAGAGCCTCGCGCTTCGCGGAGATCTCGCCGTGACCTCAGACTCCGACGGCCGCGCGTGGGGATATCCGGGCGCCGACGGGAGGCGGTACTCCCCCTATGCGATCGGCCTCAGCCTCGCCGAGGCCCCCCCCCTCGGGCTCGCCCACGCGGCGGCGCGAGCGCTGGGCCTCTCTCCCATCGGGACGGACAGCGCCTCGTTCGGCGCCGCCGTCGCCGTGAACGTGGCCGTCACCGCAGCCACCGCGGCGCTCCTGTGCGCGCTCGTCCTGGCCCTCGGACTGGGTCGCCGCGCGGCCACAGGCGCCTCGCTCCTCTACGGCCTTGCGACGATGGCGTGGGTCTACAGCAAGCACGATTTCGCCGAGCCCCTCGCCGCTCTCGCCCTCCTCGCGACGGCCCACTTCCTCCTGCGTGCCGGCGGGGACGGGAGGGGGCGGAGCTTCGCCGCGGCGGGGGCGTGGAACGGCGTCGGCTTTCTCACGAAGTACCAGATGGTCCTCTACACCCCGATCCTTCTCGGCGCGCTGATCGTCCGCGAGAGGCGGAAGGGGAGCTCGCCCCGGGCGATCGTCTCGCGGGCGCTCTGGTTCCTTCTTCCCGGCCTTCCGTTCGGCCTCGTCGATCTCTGGGTGAACCACGCGCGCTTCGGGACGTGGCTCGAGACGGGGTACGGCAACCAGGGTGCGATCGTCGCGGGGGCCGGGTTCATCCCGGTGGGCCTCTTCGGCCTTCTCTTGAGCGCCGGCAAGGGGGTGATCTGGTACTCGCCGATCGTCGTCCTCGCCCCCTTCGCCTGGCGGGCCTTCCACCGGCTGCGTCCCGAAGCGAGCGGCCTGTGCCTCGCGCTGATCGGCACCACGATCGCGATCTTCGCGCCGCTCTGGTGGTGGCACGGGGACTGGTCGTGGGGACCGAGGTACCTCGTCGTCGTCCTCCCCGAGATGATCGTCCCCCTCGCGGTCTGGCTCCGGGATCGCGCCGCGCTGTCGCGCCGGCTCGCCCCCCGGGTCACCCTGGGCGGCGTCGTCGCCGCGCTGGTCGTCCTGGCGATCGCGGTGAACCTTCTCGGGATCAGCTTCAACTTCGTCTACTACCTTCTCGAGCTCCGCACCATGCAGAAGGTGCACGACGACTGGAACTTCATCCCGAACCTGTCGCCGATCAGGTTCCACGCGCACCTCGCGCGCGCGACGCTCCTCGGCGCCCTCGGGGGGGAGGTCCCGGACTTCACGTACGCCTCGTGGTGCGACGGCGTCCTCACCGAGAAGCGGATCTCGATGGCCTCGTACCCCCCGTCGGGGCTCGAGCCCGATTACTTCTTCTTCCGCCGCCGGGCCTCATCGACGGCGCGCGCCGGGCTCTCCCTCGCGGGGGGGATCCTCGCGGCGACGGCGTTCCTCCTCGGGGCCCACCTGCGCCGCGCGATGGCGCCGGAGGAGGCGTGAGCCGCCGCGGCGGCGCCGCGATCCTCCTCGCGATCGTCGTGATCGCCGGGGGGGCCTACCGGCTCGTGCCGGCCGCGCACCACGCGCGCGTCGACTACGACGAGGGGCGCTACCTCGACGACGCCGCGCACATCCTCCGCGGCGACGGGTTCCTGACGAGCACCGTCTCGCTCTACTTCGGCGATCCGCCGCGCCCTCCGCGCCCCGAGGACTTCTCCTCGCCGCTCTACCCCTACCTGCTCGCGGCGATCTTCGCCGTCACCGGGCTCTCCTTCACGCTCGCGAAGCTCCTGAGCGTCGCCCTCGCCGTTCTCACGATCCCGCTCGTGTACCTCCTCGGGCGCCGCCTCTTCGGGCCCGCCGAGGGGCTGCTCGCGGCCGCGGCCTTCGCCTTCCAGCCCGACCAGGTGATCGTGTCGAGCTGGGCGATGACCGAGTCGATCTACACGTTCCTGATCGTCGCCTTCGCGTGCCTGGCGGCCCCTCTCGCGCGCCGCGCGGCGAAGCCGCTTCCCTCGCCCTTCGCGGTGGCCCTGGGCGCCCTCTGCGGGGCGCTCTACCTCGTGCGGCAGAACGGGGCGGTCGCCCTCGCCGTCGCGCTCGCGCTCCTCGCGTTCGGCCCCGTCGCGGCGGGGGAGGGGAGGGGGCGCCGCGCGGCGCTGGCCGGTCTCCTCGCCCTCACCGCGGCGATCGTCTGCGCGCCGTGGTTCGCCCGGAACGTCTCGGTCTTCGGATCGCCCGCCTACTCGCGGATGAAAAACGTCGCGTGGGCCCCGTCGGGGCGCTCGCTCTACACCCCCGGCGAGCCGGCCCCGTCGATGCAACGCTTCATCGAACAGCACGGAGCGGCGGGGGTCGCCCGCGAGGGATGGCGGCGGGCCACCCGCGTGACGCGCGCCCTCCTCCTCGGAGAGGACGGGCCCTTCCGCTGGATGACGATCCTCGCCTTCGCGGCGCCTTTCATCCCTCTCGCGCGCGCCGGCAGCGCGGTGGCGCTCCCCCCCGCGATCCTCTCCGCCGGGATGTTCCTGGGGGTCGCCCCGTGGAGCGGGGCCCTGCCGAGATACTTCCTTCCCGTGCGCCCTCTTCTCTACGCGGCGGGGGCCGCGGCGATCGTCGCCGCCTTCCGCCGCCTCGGGCTCGTCCCCTCCCGCGCGAGGGGGCGGGTCGCCGCGGCGATCGCGATCGCCGTCTCCCTCGTCTGGGGCGGCGTCGTCTCCCGTCCCGTCCTCGGGAGATATCTCGACGTCGATCAGGAGCCGGCCCATCGTGCGGCGATCGAGGCGTCGCGCTGGATCGATCTCCACACGCAGGCCGACGACGTGCTGCTCGAAGGGGGGCTGCTCCATCAGTACGCGTGG
Source organism: Acidobacteriota bacterium (assembly GCA_016195325.1). Classification (NCBI taxonomy): domain Bacteria; kingdom Pseudomonadati; phylum Acidobacteriota; species Acidobacteriota bacterium. The sequence goes on along the minus strand of JACPZX010000059.1, from coordinate 2,220 downwards.
CTCCACGGGCGGGGGGTGGTGTGGATTCCCGACGGCGATCTGGCCGCTCTTCGCTCCGTCGCCTCGCACTACCGCGCCGGGTTCGTGGCGCTCACGCCGGAGGCGCTCCGCTTCCGCCCCTCCCTCGCGCGCTACTGGGAGGTCGCGGGGCGCTCGATCCACCCTCTCGAGGTTCCGCCCGGCCTCACCCTCGCGTACGATCGCCGGGACGATGGCGTCCTGATCTACTCCGTGGACGAGGCGGGAAGGCCGTGAGGGATCTCGGACGCGCGCTGGCGGTCGCGCTCTGGATCACCGCCGTGCTCGTCGCCTTCGACGTGCTCAGGATCCCGGCCGCGACGCTCGCGCGCGACGGCGCCCTGAGATATGCGCTCGAGGCCGCGAGGCTCGGCGCGATCGCGTACGCACCGCTCTTCGCCGTGGCGCTCCTCCCCGTGGCCGCCGCGCTGCGCCTCCTCCCGTCGACTCTCCGCCGGCGGCACGAGGAGAGCGGTTTCCCCCTCTCGCTGAACGTCGCCGTCGCGATCACGATCGCGGTTCTCCTCCTCGCCCTCGCCGCGATGGGGGAGGGGCGCCGGGCCCCACGGTGGTGGAGCACTCTCTGGGCGGTCGATGCCGCCGTGGTGGCGGCCGGCGCCGCCGCGGCGGGATGGGGAGCCGCCGTGGCGCTGCGCCGCATCCGGGGATCGCGGCTCGGAAACGCGGGGGTCGCCGTCGCCGCCCTCGTCCCCATCGTGCTCCCGGCCATCGCCCTCGCCCCGGCGATCCTCGGCGCCCCGCCCGCCGCCGCGCCCCCGGCTTCGCGCGCGCCCTCGCCCGCCCCTCCCGACATCGTCCTCATCGTCGCCGACACGCTGCGCCCCGACGCGCTCGGCTGCTACGGCGGGAGGCGCGCCCCCACCCCCGTCGTCGACGCCCTCGCGGCCTCGGGGGCGCGGTTCACCGACGTGACCGCGCAGGCGTCGTGGACGAACCCCTCCACCGCGACGATCCTGACGAGCTGGTACCCGTTCGAGCACGGCCTCCTCGACTACCAGTCGCGCATCTCGGAGGAGGCGAAGACCCTGGCCGAGGTCCTGCGCGCGCGCGGGTACGCGACCGAAGGCCTCGTCGCCAACCTCGTCGTCTCGACCCGCTTCGGCTTCGACCGCGGCTTCGATCGATGGGATCAGGAGCCCGATCTCACCCCCCTCGCCCGCCACGCGCATCTGCTCCCGGCGCGCCTCGTCCGCGCGGCCGGGCGCGATCCCGGGGTGCGGACGGCCCCCGCCGCGGACATGGTCTCCCGCGCCCTGGACGCCCTCTCGCGCCCTTCGGATCGCCCCCGGTTCCTCTACCTGCACCTGATGGATCCGCACGATCCGTACACGCCGCCGCCGGATCTCGCGCGGGCGGCCGATCCGGACTACGCGGGCTCGCTCCGCTTCGAGATGGGGACGCTGTACGCGATCCTGCGAGGTGAGATCGCGGTCGACGACGCGGACCTTCGCCACGCGCACGCCCTCTACGACGCGGAGATCGCGGCGATGGATCGCGAGCTGGGGCGCCTTCTCGATCGGCTGCGCCCCGGCGTCGATGCGGGGAATACGGTCGTCGTCTTCACGTCGGATCACGGCGAGGAGTTCATGGAGCACGGCGCGCTCGGCCACGAGCACACCCTCTATCAGGAGCTGATCCACGTCCCCCTCATCGTCGTCCGCGCCGGCGTCGTCGAGCCAGGGCGCGTCGTCGCCTCGCCCGCGCGCCTTCTCGACGTGGCGCCGACGATCCTCGACGTCGCGGGGCTCGGCGCGGAGCCGTCGTTTCACGGGTCCAGCCGGCTCGGCGCGATCCGGGGCGAGCCGTCGCCGCTGCCCCAGACCCTCTTCAGCCAGGAGGATTACTTCGGGTATCGCACGACGTCCCCCCGGATGCGCTCGGCGCGCGCCTCAGGCGTGAAGGTGATCCTCTCGGAGCCGAACATCTTCGGCATCGGGGCGTGGCGGCGCGAGGCCTTCGATCTCGCGGCGGATCCGGGTGAGACGAGAGCGCTCGATCCCGACGATCCGCGGGCCGCGCCGGTCGAAGCGGCGCTGCGGGTTTGGATGGGGGCCTCCGCGAGGCGCCGCGGCGCGACGGGGGAGATCGACCCCGAGACGGAGCGCCGGCTCAGGGCGCTCGGGTACATTCAGTAGATGGGGGCAGCGCGCGGGATGGACGAAAGGCCTCTCGGCCCTCGCG
>JACPZX010000058.1 GCA_016195325.1 Acidobacteriota bacterium | reverse complement strand
GGCTTCGCCATCAAGGTGCCGATGTTCCCGTTCCACACGTGGCTTCCCGACGCCCACACCGAGGCGCCGACCGCCGGCTCGGTCATTCTGGCCGGCGTCCTGCTGAAGATGGGGACGTACGGGTTCGTGCGGTTCTCGCTGCCGATCGTCCCCGACGCGACGAAGCACTACCTGCCCTACATGCTCGCTCTCTGCGTCATCGGCATCGTGTACGGGGCGATGGTCGCCATGGTGCAGAAGGACTGGAAGAAGCTCGTCGCGTACTCCTCCGTCAGCCACCTGGGCTTCTGCATGCTCGGGATCTTCGCGCTGAACGTGAACGGGCTGAACGGCGGCATCCTCCAGATGATCAACCACGGCATCTCGACGGGGGCCCTCTTCCTGATCGTGGGGCTCGTCTACGAGCGGCGGCACACGCGCCTCATCTCGGAGTACGGGGGCATCAGCAAGGTCATGCCCGTCTTCGCGGTGATGTTCATGATCATGACCATGTCGTCGATCGGGCTGCCGGCGCTCAACGGCTTCATCGGCGAGTTCACGATCCTCTCCGGCGCGTACCAGATCCCCGACAGCGTGGCCCTCGAGATCTTCGGCCTGCACATCGGCGGCGTCTTCTGGGCGACGGCGGCCGTCACCGGAATCGTCCTCGGCGCGGCCTACATGCTCTGGCTCTACCAGCGGACGATGTGGGGGAAGCTCGAGAACCCCGAGAACCAGAAGCTCCAGGATCTGAACCTGCGCGAGATCATGACGCTCGCGCCGCTGGTCCTCCTCGCGTTCTGGATCGGGCTCTATCCACGGCCCCTCTTCCGCGTGATCGAGAATCCGGTCGCCCGGCTCGTCCAGCAGGTGAACCACCAGTGGGGCGGCGAGGCGGTGGCCCGCGCGGCGGCGCCGCAGGGCGAGAGGTAGGCATGGGCTTCGACCCCGGGCGGCTGAGGGAGGATCTCGCGAAGATCCTCCCGGAGCTGGTGCTGGTCTTCTACGCGTGCTTCCTGCTCGCGCTCACCGCCCTCATGCCGAAGGAGAAGCAGCGGCAGATCGGGTACCTCGCCCTTCTCGCGGTGCTGCTGACGCTGACGGTCGTCGTCTACTTCGGCGTGCACCTGGGCGGGGCCGCGACCGCGCCGGCCTTCATGGGCGACTTCGCGCTCGACACCTTCTCGATATGGTTCAAGACGATCTTCCTCGCGTCGGGCGCGCTGACGATCATGCTCTCCATCCGGTACCTCGACCTCGAGAAGGCGCAGGCGGGGGAGTACTACACGCTCGTTCTCTTCGCGATCGCGGCGATGATGTTCATGGCCTCGGCGACGAACTTCATCCTCATCTACGTCTCCCTCGAGACGATGGCGCTCTCCATCTACGTCCTGGCGGGATTCCTGAAGGACAATCGTCGGTCCAATGAGGCGGCGCTGAAGTACTTCATCCTGGGCGCCTTCTCCTCGGCGATATTCCTGTACGGCGTCTCCCTCGTCTACGGCGCGACCGGCAGCCTGAGCCTCGAGAAGATCGCGGAGACGGCCGCCGCCACCCCGAAGGACCCCCTCCTCCTCATGGGGCTCGTCCTCGTCACGGTGGCCCTGGGGTTCAAGATCGCGGCGGTGCCGTTCCACATGTACATCCCCGACGCCTACGAGGGGGCCCCCACCGCGATCACGGCCTTCATGGCCACCGCGTCGAAGGCCGCGGCGTTCGCCGTGGTGCTGCGCGTCTTCGTGCAGGGGTTCGGCCCGCTGTCGTCGTCGTGGGTGCCCCTCTTCGTGCTGATGTCGGCGGCCAGCATGACGCTCGGCAACGTGGCGGCCATACTCCAGGAGAACACGAAGAGGATGCTCGCCTACTCGAGCATCTCGCACGCGGGGTACGCGCTGATGGGGGTCGTCGCGGCCGGGGCCGGCGTCGAGAGCGGCGATTACGGGATGACCGCGGTCGCGCTCTATCTCCTGGTCTACTCCTTCACGACGCTCGGCGCGTTCGGTCTCGTCGTTCTGCTGCGCCGCGAGAAGCTGATCGGCGACCTCGTCGTCGACTTCGCCGGGCTGTCGCGGCGCGCGCCGTTCCTCGCCTTCGCGATGCTCGTCTTCATGCTCTCCCTCGCCGGGATTCCGCTCACCGCCGGCTTCGTCGGCAAGTGGTATCTTTTCGGCGCGGCGATCAAGGCTCACTACGTCTGGCTGGCCGTCCTCGCGGTGGTCAACAGCGCCGTCTCGCTCTACTACTACGTCCGCATCGTCGTGCAGATGTACATCAAGGACCCGCTCACCGAGGAGCGGTTCTCCCTCTCGCCCGCCCTCATCGCCGCCCTCTCGGTCGCTGTCTTCTTCACGCTGCTCATCGGCGTCTACCCGGACCGCTTCGTCACGTACGCCCGCATGGCGCTGATCGGCTGAGAATCGCGAAGCGCAGGTGGCGGCCCGTGAGGGGCCGCCGGGAGCTCCCATGGCCGAGCCGGATTCCGGGGATGTGAAGGGCGGGACGACGCGCGAGGAGATCATGCGGCGGGCGGGGCCGCTGCTCGGCATCGGGGCCTCGTTCGTCGCGTCGATCGCGATCTGCACCGCCGGGGGATGGTACCTGGACAGGGTCTTCGCCCTTCGCCCCTGGCTCACTCTCGCCGGGGCGCTGGCGGGCCTCGTCGTCGGCTTCTACCTCTTCTTCAAGGCGGTCGCGTCCGCCGAGGGCGGCGATCACGGGGAGTGGAGCGAATGAGCGCGGCGCGTCCGGGTCGTCCCATCGATGTCCGGTTCTGGCTGCTTCTTCTCGGATGCGCGGCGAGCGGGCTCGGCGGCCTGTACATTGCGGCGCCGGAGCGATCGGACCTCCTCGCGGCCGCGGGGCTGGGGGCGCTCTTCGCCGGGACGGTGACGCTCGCGGGGTACGAGCTGACGAGGCGTCAGTTCCTCAAGGCTCCACTCTCGGGGGTTCAGGTCTCTCTTGCCGTCACGACGGTCAAGATGCTAGCCTTTGCGGCTTTCTTGATAATCCTTGCGCTCACCACATCACTGAACGTGCCGGCGCTCGCCGCCGGGCTCATGGGAGTGACTCTTCTCGGCGAAGCTCTCGCCATCGAAGGGTTTCTTCGCATGCAGTCCGCCGCGCGCTCGCGACACGACTGATCGGACGCGAACACGATGATCCAGGAAGCCGCGCACGCGGTGGATGCGAACGCCGAAGCCCTGGCCGCCGGCGCGGCCGGGGCCGCGCACGGGGCGGCCGCGGGGAGTCCCACGCTCGGCGAGCAGATCTCGCACAACATCATCCACCACATCTCGAACGGGAACTCGCTGGAGGTGCCGTTCCTCGGCGAGGTCGAGCTGCCGCACCTCCAGCTCTTCGGCATCGACATGTCCATCACGAAGCACGTCGTGATGATGTGGATCGTCGGGCTGATTCTGCTCCTCGTCTTCGGCCTCGCCTTCAGGAAGCGCCAGATCGTGCCGAAGGGGATGGTGAACCTCCTCGAGATCGGCGTCGAGTTCATCCACCAGGAGGTTGCGGTGAAGACGCTCGGGGAGAAGGACGCGAAGCGCCTCACCCCGTACCTCCTCACGCTCTTCTTCTTCATCCTCGCGTGCAATCTGCTCGGGCTCGTCCCCTACGGCTCCACGGCCACGGGGAACATCAACGTGACGGGCGCTCTCGCCCTCTGCACGCTCGTCATGATCCAGCTCGAGGGGATAAGGCGCCACGGCCTCATCAAGCACCTGAAGCACATGATCCCGGGCGGATTGCCGATCTACATGTTCCCGGTCGCCATCCTCATCTTCGTCATCGAGCTCTTCGGATTCGTGGTGATCAAGCCGTTCGCGCTCATGGTGCGGCTCTTCGCCAACATGACGGCCGGCCACGTGGCCATCCTCGCGCTCATCTCGATCATCTTCGCCCTGCAGATGGCGGCCGCGTCGGTCTTCTCCATCCCGTTCGCGCTCTTCGTCTACATGCTCGAGCTGCTCGTCGCGCTGATTCAGGCTTACATCTTCACGATGCTGACCTCGCTGTTCATAGGACTGCAACTTCATCCGAGCCACTGATCGGCCCGGGTCCAACAGAAAAGGAGACGGAAACAAGATGGACACTCTTCACCTTCCCTACGTGGCGGCGGCCCTCGGCGCCGGACTGGCCGTCGTGGGCGGCGGCCTCGGCATCGGCAAGCTCGCGGCCGCGGCGATGGACGGCATCGCCCGCCAGCCCCAGGCCGGAGGCGCGATCGGCACCAACATGCTGATCGCCGCGGGCCTCATCGAAGGCGCCACCCTTCTGGCCGAGGTCGTCGCCATCCTCATCGTCTTCCTGAAGTAGAGCCGGCGATGGAAGGCGGCAGTCAGTTCCTCAGCCCGCAGCCCGGGACGATCATCTGGACGCTGATCACCTTCGGCATCCTGGTCGCCGGCCTCCGGGCCTTCGCCTGGAAGCCGATCCTCGGGCTCCTCGAGGAGCGCGAGAAGGCGATCAAGGGCTCCCTCGACGAGGCGCGCAAGGCCAAGGAAGAGGCCGAGAAGCACCTCGCCGACAGCCGAGAGGCGATGAAGAAGGCTCGCCAGGAGATGGCGGGCGTGATCGAGAAGGGGCAGCGGGAGGCCGAGAGGCTTCGCCAGGAGCTGATGGCGAAAGCCCAGGCGGAGGCCGACGAGGCCCGGAAGAAGGGGCTCGAGGAGATCGAGCGCCAGAAGCGCGCCGCGATCGCGGAGCTCAGGGCCGCCACCGTGGACCTCGCCGTTCAGGCCGCCGGGCGCATCGTCCAGTCGTCGATGGACGAGAAGACCCAGAGAAAGCTCGCCTCCGATTTCCTCGCGGGAATCGGGGACGCCTCCCGGAGGCCCTGAGCCGGGCCGCGCCCGGCCCCGGGACGTTGCCGTGATGCGGGACGAGGGGAGCTCGCTCCTCTCGCGGTTCGCGCTCTCCCTCCCCGGCGGCCGGGTCTGTCCCATCGTCGTCGGGTCCGGCGCCTCGGCCGAGGCGCCGGATCACGTGCGCGCCACGCGCGCGTCGCGCTGCGCCGTCATCACCGACTCGAACCTCGAGACGACGCTCGCGGCGTCGGTCCTCGCCCGCCTGCGGGACGCCGGCGTGGACGCGGCGCTCTGCGCCTTCCCGGCCGGGGAGCGGCACAAGACCCGCGCCGTCAAGGAGGGGATCGAGGATCGGCTGATCGCGTCGGGGCTCGGCCGCGATGCGGCGATTGTCGCAGTCGGCGGCGGGGTGACCCTCGATCTCGCGGGGTTCGTCGCCGCGACGTACATGCGCGGCATTCCGCTGGTCCAGGTGCCGACGAGCCTTCTCGCGATGGCCGACGCCTCGATCGGCGGCAAGAACGGCGTCGATCACCCGCTCGGGAAGAACCTCATCGGCACGCTCCACCACCCGGCGGCGATCCTCGCCGACACCGATTTCCTCGACTCGCTCCCGGATCGCGAGCACCGGACCGGCCTGGCCGAGATCATCAAGGCCGGGATCATCCGCGACGCCGTGCTTTTCGAGGAGATGGAGGCTCGGGCCGAGGCGCTGGCGACGCGCGATGGGGCGACCGTGAGGGTCTTTCTCGAGCGGGGGATGCGGCTGAAAGCGGAGATCGTCGCCGCCGACGACGCGGAGCGCGACCTCCGGAAGATCCTCAACTTCGGCCACACGATCGGCCACGCGCTCGAGCTGGCCACCGACTTCGCGATGTCCCACGGCGAGGCGATCTCGGTCGGGATGGCGGTGGAGGCGGGGATCGCCGTCCGGGTGGGGCTGATCGGGGCCGGCGAGGCGTCGCGGATGGAGGCGCTGCTTCGAACGGTCGGTCTCCCGGTCCGGCTTCCCGAGGGGATCGACGCGCCTCGCCTCGTCGACGCGGCCGCGACGGACAAGAAGTCGCGCGGCGGCCAGATCGAGTTCGCCCTTCCGGCAGGCATCGGCGAGATGGCGCGCACCGACGCCGGCTACGGACGGCGGGTGCCGCGGGCGCTCATCGTCGAGGCGCTCGAGGCGATGCGGTGACGATTCCGGCGCCGATCGCCACAACCATGCTTCCGCACGGCGGGTCCAAGATTCCAGATGGTCCGAATGGGTGACGTTGTCGGCCGGGGAGGGGGGGTACGCTAGGCAGGAGCCGCGGTCGTGGGCTATGCTGCCCTTCACCTGCGTTCGGGCATCCTGCGGGGTATTCAGGGTTTGCGACACGCGCTTCGCTCTGGCCGGCGCGTGGTTGCGGCGTCCCCCGACGCGCTCCACGCGTCGTCCGGGGGGGCGCGGGCAATCGACGGGAGGACGGCGCGCGCGCGGCCGTCATGGGGAGACTGAGGGGATGAGACACCGCATCAGGATTCACACGCTTCTGATCGCTCTGTTGGCTCTGTCGGGCGCGATGCAGGCGGCGAACGCCAACTGCTTCGAGTTCGGCGGCTTCGCCATCTTCCAGTGCGCGGACCTCGCCTTCGTCCAGCCTCCTCCGGACTTCGATCCCAGCATCTACGTCGTCGACGCCAACGGCGTGACCTCCAACATCTCCGCGGTCTTCTGGCAAATCGGGTTCGGCAACGCGAACATCAGCAACGGAAACGGATCGAGCGGGACGGGAAACTCCGGCCCCAGCACCTTCAACGGAAACGACTCGGGCAACTTCGCCATCGATCTCAGGGATGGCTATTCCGCGACGCAGAACGCCCTGATCCCCCCCGGGGCGACGTGCCTGTCCAGCAACAACTGGGCGAACTCGGGGGTCGATGGCTGCGCCGACAACGATCGCGGCGCCGGCCTGGGCAACAACAACGACGACATCCTGAACCCCTACTACAACGTCTACTACTCCAAGCAGGGATCGCCGGGATACTACTCGCTGAACTGGCAGCAGGACTACCCGATGGCGGTCCTCGTCAAGAACAGGCACGCGGACGCCTTCGCGTTCGCGGCGGTGGCCACATTGAACCGCGGCAACGTGGGCGGCGACGGAACCTGCGCCACCACGCCCGGCACGAACCCGGCGGCGTGCGATTTCCGCCCGGGTTTCTACAGCTTCAAAGACGTCAAGAACGGCAATGCGAATCCGACGTCGGATCCGAACAACCCCAAGCTGAACGTCATCCCGTGGCAGGCGACGCCGCAGCCGACGACGACGAGCGACGTGCGGGTCGATCCGAACGATCCGAACTCCGATCACGTCCAGGCGTTCTCGTGGCCGGCGGTGACGGTCTTCAGCGACCAGAGCGTGCGGTCGACGACCCATCCGAACATGGGCGGCGGCGACTGCGTCGGCCTGACCCCTCCCTGCCCCGCGGTCCTCCGCGACCCGTCGCGCGCGCCGGGGGTCGGCGTCAGCGACGTCATCAGCAAGTTCGGCGGCCTCTTCCGGTTCGTCCTCGAGGTGGCCGACGTCAACGATCCGAACTTCGTGACGGTGCTCCAGTCCTTCCCGACCACGGCCACCTCGCTCTCGAACGTCACGATTCCGCAGAGCGGGTGCTGGCGGCTGCGCACGATTTTCGGCAAGAGGCCGGAGACGACCGTCACCAGCATCGCGAACTGCCGCCTGGGCAAATGCGGTGACGTCGGGTTCGAGGTCGTCTCGCTGACGCAGTGCAACACGGGTTGCGTCCCGCTGCCGGGGGGCGAGATCTGCAACGGAAAGGACGACGACTGCGACGGCGTGATCGACAACGGCAACCCGGACGGCGGCGCGGACTGCGCCACCGGATTGCTCGGGGTCTGCGCCGATGGGGTCAAGACGTGTCAGGCAGGTTCTCTCCAGTGCCTGTCGAAGGTCCCATCGTCCCCGGAGATCTGCGACGGCCTCGACAACGACTGCGATGGTTCCACCGACGAGAACCCGGTAGACGAGGGGACAGCCTGCTCGACCGGCAGGAGTGGCGTTTGCGCCGCTGGCACTCAGCACTGCGTGAGCCCGACGCCCGTGTGCAACCAGACGACGCTGTCGTCCCCCGAAGTCTGCGACAACCTCGACAACAACTGCAACGGCGTCGTCGACGATTTCATCCCCACCTGCGGAATGGGCGCGTGTCTAGTCAATGGAACTTGCACTGGCGGCACCGTGACGTGCACCCCCGGATCGCCGACCCCCGAGACGTGCAACACCATCGACGACAACTGCGACGGCCTGGTCGACAACGTCGCGCCGGATCCCTGCCCGACCGGCCAGCTCGGCGTCTGCGCCGCCGGCATGAAGCAGTGCGCCCTCGGCGCGCCCGTCTGCGTTCCGATCACGCCGTCCAGCAACGAGATCTGCAACAACCTCGATGACAACTGTGACGGAACGATTGATAACCTGACGTCGCCGCCGACCTGCGGGCTCGGGAACTGCATCCAAACCGGCACGTGCAACCCGGGCGGAGTCATCGTGTGCACTCCCGGGAACCCGTCCGTCGAGACCTGCAACAACCAGGACGACAACTGCGACGGCACCGTGGACGGCTTCGCGACAGCGTGCGGGGTGGGCGGGTGCATGCGCGCCGGATTCTGCAACGCCGGCGCGGACAGTTGTGTCGCGGGAGCGCCCACCGCCGAGACGTGCAACAACATCGACGACAACTGCAACGGCGTAGTCGACGACTTCACGCCGACCTGCGGCGTCGGCGCCTGCTTCAGGACCGGCACCTGCAACGCGGGAAATCTGTCGTGCATCCCCCGAGCCCCCGACGTCGAGGCTTGCAACGGTCTCGACGATGACTGCGACGGCGTCGTGGACAACATCTCAGGGAACACGCCGTGCACCCTGTTCCTGCTCAATCCCGTGAAGGCCCAGGTGCTCGACTGCACCTCCCCGACGACCATCCAGCCGACGTTCGTGTGGCAGAAGGGGAACTACACCAAGTTCAAGGTGTTGATCTCGACGACGCCCACCTTCTCCACGGGGACGGTCGTCACAAGCGGCACCAAGGCGATTCTGACCAACACGTATCAGGTGAAGGCGAAGCCGTGGAAAAAAATCTGCGGCCTTGCGGTCGACGGCGGGCCTCTCTTCGTACGGGTCGACGGCATCGACATACACCTGCCGACGACGAACCCGCTGAGGAAGTTCTCGAGCCCCACCGTTCAGGCCGTCGCCGACAAGACGCCCTGACCTTGACCTTCCGCGACCGCCCGGCCTCGCGCCGGGCGGTCGCGAAGCGTCTCCCCCCCGCGCGCTGCACATCGCGGACGCGCCGCGATTCCCGCATTGACAGTCCGCCCGGGGGGCCGATACTATCCGGACCGCCCTGGCAGGCCGTAAGCCACTCTCAGCAAAGGAATAGACTTGGCCTCACCCACCCGGATCGGTCGCTTCGAGATCGTGCGCGAGCTCGGCCGCGGCGCCATGGGTCTGGTCTACCTGGCGCACGATCCGAAAATCGACCGAAAGGTCGCGATCAAGACCATCCAGCGGAACCCCGCTCTCGGCGACACGGAGGCCGACGAGTCGAAGCAGCGCTTCCTTCGGGAGGCCCAGGCCGCCGGAAAGCTGATCCACGCCGGCATCGTCACGATCTTCGACGTGGGAGAGGACCAGGGGTTCTCCTACATCGCCATGGAGTACATCGAGGGGTCGACGCTCGAGACGGCGACCAAGCCGGGAGGCCTCCTCCCGATCGAGCAGGTCGTGAGGATGGTCATCCAGGCGTGCGCCGCCCTCGACTACGCGCACGAGAACAGGATCGTCCATCGCGACGTGAAGCCCGCGAACCTGATGGTGATCGGCGGGAAGCAGCTCAAGATCACCGATTTCGGGCTGGCCAAGAACCCGTCCGCGAACCTCACGAGCGCCGGGACGCTGGTCGGGACGCCCAACTACATGTCGCCCGAGCAGATCATGGGGCGCGCTCTCGACGGGCGCAGCGACCTCTTCTCGCTCGGAGTCGTCCTCTACGAGCTCCTGACGGGGGATCGCCCCTTCGGCGGCGACACGATCTCGACGATCATCTACAAGATCCTCCACGAGATCCCGAAGTCCCCGGAGATCGTCAATCCGCGGGTCCCCGCCGCGCTGACGCAGGTCATCCTGAAGGCTATCGACAAGGACCCCGCGAAACGATACCAGTCGGGGCACGAGTTCGCGGACGCGCTCCAGGCGTATCTCGACTCGGTCTCCCCCCAGATGCTGTCGGCCCAGATGCGATCGAGCGTCGTGAGGGAGCCCGCCGCGGAGACGGTCGCCGAGCTTCCCGGGGAGGGGCCCGCCGCGGCGGTCGCCGCCGCACGCGCGGCGGCGGCGAAGCGCGAGGCGGCGCGCGCGCGGCCCACGGCCGAGCCCCCACAGCGCCGATCTCTCGCGCTGCCGATTCTGCTCGTCGCCCTCGCAGGTCTCGGCATCGCGGCGGCCGCGCTCTACCCGAGGTGGGCGCCCCTCCTGAAGGGCGGCGCGAAAGCGGCCGAGCCGGCGGCGGAGGCCAAGGCGACCGCCGAGTCCGCCGAGCGTCCCGCGGCGGAGACGGGGGCCACCCCCGGCGGAGAGCCGGCCAGGGGAGGCCCCAGCGTCACCCTTCCGGCGCCCCTGCCCGCGGGCGACGTGGCGTCCATCCGCGTCGAGACCGACCCTCCCGGCGGGAAGATCTTCCTCGACGGCGCGGAGGTCACGGGCGGGACGATCGTCCTCGGGAAGGGGGACGGCGCGCCCCACACTCTCGTGGCGTCGAACGCGTGCTTCGAGGATCAGAGGGCGGTGCGCTCGAGCGACCCCGACTCCGTTCTCATGCGCCTCCGGACGCCGAAGCTCCACCGGATCCGCGTCAACTCGGACCCGCCTGGCGCGCGCGTCAGCCTGGACGGGCACGACATGCCGGGGCAGACCCCCGCGGACCTGAACATCACCGCCTGTGAGCCGCATGCGATCTCCGCGCGCCTCTCGGGGTTCAGGGACAGCCTGAGGAAGTTCGCCGCCGACACCGTCTGGCCTTCCGTCTCGCCGCTGACCCTCGCGATGGAGAAGCTCCCGGAGGGCTCGCTCCTCGTGAAGAGCCCGTATCCGGTCGACGTCCTCGAAGGGGGTCGCGCCCTGGGCTCGTCGGGATCGCCCGTGAGCCTCAGCGCCGGCCGGCACGCGCTCAGCTTCACGAACAAGGACCTCTTCGTGGACCTCACCGCCGACGTCGACGTCAAGCCGGGGGAGACGGCGACCCCGTCGGTCGCGTTCCCCGGCGTGGGTCAGCTCACGGTCTTCGCGAATCCGAGCAACGGCTACGCGATGGTGGACGGGAAGAAGATCGGAGCCCTGCCCATCAACGGATTCCCGATCGCGGAGGGGCGGTACACCGTCAAGGTCGTGCTCGACACGGGCGAGGTGAAGGAGAAGACCTCGCTCGTGACCTCGGGCCGCACGACCGTCGAGAAATTCCTCTTTCCGTGACGCGGGGGACGACCTTCGAGATGACACGACGAAGTGTCCGGCACGTCGGGCTGCTCGCGGTCCTCTGCTCGGCTCCGTGGATCGCGGCCGCCGAGGGGCCGGGGAGCGGCGATCTCGCGAAGCGAACCTTCCAGAACGCCGAGCAGCTCATGCAGGAGGGGAAGGCGGATCAGGCGCTCAAGGCCTACCAGCAGGTCATCCAGTCGTTCGGAGACAGCGCGCTGGCCGACGACGCCCTCCTCCGCGTCGGCGCGTACCACTACCCGACGGCGACGATCGACGATCTGGGCAAGGTCCCGCCGGCCGGGCAGCAGGCGGCGCGCGCCGTCTTCGATCAGATCCGCGAGCGCTACGCGCAGTCCGATTCGGCTCCCGAGGCGTTCTACAGGCTCGGCCTGCTCGATCTCGAGCCGGATTCTCCCGGGCGCAACCTCGACGAGGCGTACGCCAACTTCTATTCCGTGGTGAACATCTACCCGGACAGCGATCTCGTCGCGAGCGCGCTCGTCGGCGCGGCTCGGGCCGAGATGGAGAAGCGCGGCTACGATCGCGCCATCCTCTCGCTCGACCGGGCGCTCGAGTACGCGCCGCACGGGCCGGTCGCGGCGCAGGCGTCGTACCTGACGGGGATCGCCGAGGCGCGCCTCGGGGACTTCGCGCGCGCCGCCGAGGCGCTCCAGGCGTGCCGCAACGAGGACGACAGGTCGGCCGTCGCCGCGCGGGCCCTCGACTGGCTCACGCTCGTGTACAACCTGCGCCTCAAGCCGGCGGGCGCGCAGTCGGCGCCGGCCCACGACGCCTCGTTCGTCCCCCGCCTGCCGGCGGGGGAGGATCTCCGCGGGGAGCTCGGCCTCGCCGTCTCCCCCGCGGGCGAGCTGCTCGTGGCCGATCCCAAGCGCGGGGCGGTGCTCGCCTTCGCGGACGACGGAACGAAAGCGCGGAGCGACGCGATGGCGGGAGCGCGTCGTGTCGCGATCGACGCGTACGGCAAGACGATCGTCGTCTCGGAGACGGAGATCCGCATCGACGGGGAGGACTTCCCGGCGGGAAGGAAGGCCGGGGCCAACGTGCGGCGCATCGAATCGCCCGCGGGCGTCTGGCGGACGAGCACCCGCGACGTGATCGTCCTCGACACGAGAGAGGGGGAGCTGCTCCGGTTCGGCGCCGATCCGGCGGACCCGAAGGTCCTCAGCCGCGACAAGGAATCCGGTTACCGCCTCGAGGCGATGGCGGGGGGCCCCGAGGATCGGGTCTATCTGCTCGACACGCGCCAGAAACAGATTCTCGTGCTCGAGGCCGGAAAGCTCTCCGTCTTCAAGCGGGCGGACGCGCCCCCGGCGCTCGAGGACCCGACGGACCTCGCGGTGGATGCGCTCGGAGACGTGTTCGTGACCGACGCCCGCCTCAAGTGCGTGTTCGTGCTCGGCCCGGACGGGCGCCGCCTCGCGCAGATCGCGGCTCCGGCGGGGAGCCTCGCCGAGCTCGTCGAGCCCGGCGCCCTGGCGGTGGGGCCCAGAGGAGAGGTGTACGTCTATGACTCCCGCAAGAGGACGGTCCTCCGTTTCCGCTAGCGTTTCCGCCGCCTGGCGCGGGCGCCTGATCCTCGCGATGGCGACGGCCCTGCTCGCCGTCACCGCCGCAGCGCCCGTCGCGGCGGCGCCGGGCGTCGAGGAGGAGGACATCGCCTCCCAGATCGCCTCCTTCCGCCAGCTCCTCGACCAGGGAAACCGGCACCTTGCCTCGCTCGATTTCCCCGAGGCCGTGGACGTGTTCACCAAGCTCATCGATGCGTACAAGGCCGGAAAGATCCCCCTCGTGACCCCCGACGCGAAGCAGATCGTCGCGCGGGCGTTCGAAGGCCGGGCGCTCGGATTCGCGAACCAGGCGCGCAACCAGGACGCGTCCGCGGACTTCGAGTCCCTCATCCGGTTCGATCCCGGCTACTCGGTCGACGTGAAGGGCGTCTCTCAGAAGGTCGTCCAGACCTACCTCGCCGTGCGGAAGAGGATCCTCGGCGGGCTGTCGATCGACGGCGAGCCGATCGGAGCCGACGTGAAGCTCGATGCCCAGGCCGCCGGCGTCAGCCCCATCACCGACCGGGACTGGATCGCGGGCGGCTATCACCTGGTGATCTCCCATCAGGGATTCGATCCGTACGAAGAGGACGTGAAGATCGAGGCGGGGGCGAAGCTGGTCCGGAAATTCCACCTGGTTCCGAACTCCCGCAGCGTCCAGATCGCGACCGTTCCGCGCGACGTGAAGGTCGTGGTCGATGGGGTCGAGCGGGGGTCGACGTTCGGCATGGCGGGGCCCGCCTACGACGACGTCGCCCGCGAGATGGGGATCGTCCGATCGGACGTCTCGGAGCCGCTCCTCGTCGAGTTCCTCAAGCCCGGGGAGCATCAGGTGATCCTCCGCAAGGAGTGCTACGAGGAGGTGCTCGTCCCGATCAACGTCCAGATCGATCCGGCGAACAACGCCCCCGTCGCGTACAAGCCGCTGGTGCTCTCGCCCAGCCGCGGGAGCGTCGACGTCCAGTCGGAGCCGGGCGGTGCGCAGATTCTCCTCGACGGGAAGCCCGCCGGGACGACGCCGGCGGTTCTGGATGGGATCTGTTCGGGGAAGCACGATCTCGCGCTCAGCCGCGAAGGGATGGGGCGCTCGATGGAGACGGTCGACGTGCGCAACGCGGAGACCGCGAAGCTCCGCCTGAAGCTCAAGCTGAGCCTCGCGGCGATCGACCTGCGAGGCGGCTCGACGGAAGGGGAGTCGCTCCTCCCGGCCCTCAAGGGTCTTTCCCGCTACAACGTCGTCGGCGCCGGGGCGGGCATTCCCGCGGATCTTCTCGACCGGGTCCGCCTCGAGGTCGAGAGCTCGCCGGGGAAGGGGCTCGCGTCGCAGACGGTCAAGGACCTGCTCCGATCCTTGAACGTGGAGCTCCTCGCGCTGAGGATCCCGTCAGGGACCCCCGGCGAGTCGCCGGAAATCCAGCTCTACTCGGGAGCCCAGCCCGTCCCGGATCGGCGGCGGCTCGGGGCCGCGGAGGGCGACGGGCTCCGGAAACTTGCGCTGGCCCTCGACGGGGAGCTGCCGATCGCGGCGGCCTGGCTCGGCGTGAAGCTCATCGACGTGCGAGGGGCCGCCCACCCGATCGCGCTCGGCGTGACCTCGGGGAGCCCGGCGGCGGTCAGCGGGGTGCTGCCCGGCGATGTCCTCACCGCGGTGGGGGGCGCGTCGATGTCGAAGTCGTCGGATCTGCTGCCGGTGCTCCGGAAGGCGGCCCCCGGCGACGAGCTGGTCCTCACGGTCGAGACGTCGGGGCGCGCTCACGACGTGAAGGTCAAGTGCCTCGCCACCCCCGTGCTCCTTCCGATGCGCGACGCGTCGATTCTCTACAACAAGGCGATCGTGGACCTCACGCAGGCGGCCGCGGCGGCGACGGATCGATCCCGCGCCGGCTTCGCGTGGATGAACGTCGGCGTCGCGCTCATGCACTTCGCCCGCTACGACGAGGCGATCCGCGACGCGTTCAAGAGGGCCGACCTCGCGGATGGCGCCGGCATCTCGAAGGGGACGATTCGCTACCTCACCGGCATCTGCTTCGAGAGGCTCGGCATGCCCGCCGAGGCGCGCGCCGCCTATCTCGAGGCCGCCGCGTCACCCTCGGCGACCGTCGAGTCGCACGATGGTCCCGTCCTGGCCCCCTCGGCCAAGCGACGGGCGGCCGCCCTGACGTCTCCTGCCAAGTAGAATACCAGCAATAGCTTACGGTCGTCGGAAGGACAGAGCCGACGGGGGCGATGTCGCGGGTTTCCCGCTTGACAGCCGTCCGGGACCCCGCTATATTGCCGCGGTCAAGTGTAACTTTCGTAAAAAAGGTCACAGAGTGACGACAAAGACGAAGGTGCTTCACGGCACATCGAAACTCTTGACGACGGGGGAGGTCGCCCGCTACTGCGACGTCTCCACCAACGCGGTCAAGAAGTGGATCCGGAACGGCAAGCTGAAGGCCTTCCGGACTCCGGGTGGCCACTTCCGCGTGGAGAGCGAGGATTTCAAGACCTTCCTCGTCGCGCACGAGATGCCCATCCGGGAGGACTTCTTCGCGGGAAACCTCAAGCGAATCCTCGTCGTCGACGATGACGCGCAGGTGCGCGCCATGCTGATCGAGGTGCTCCACACGATGGAACCGGCGGTGGAGGTCGAGCAGGCCGAGGACGGGTACGACGCCCTCCTGAAGCTCGGCCAGTTCACCCCCGACCTGCTCGTGATGGACCTCAAGATGCCCCGGATGGACGGCTTCGAGGCCTGTCGCCGCATCCGCGCCAATCCCGCGACTTCCGCGACGAGCATTCTCATCGTCTCGGGATTCGTCGACGAGGCCTCCCAGCAGGAGCTGATGCGGTGCGGCGCATCTGACTGGATGCGGAAACCGCTCGACGTGAACGAGTTCAGGAAACGAGTCGCGAGGCTGCTGGGCGGGGCTTCGCGAGCTGCGTGAGAGACCCGCGGGGGCGGGAATCCATGGGTGCACGGGGGGGCCGGAGGCCGGCCTGGTGGACAAGATCACGGTTCAAGAGGAGCGGGAGATCCACGGAGCAAGTCTGACGGTTCGAGAGATTCGTGGACTGTACACGCGCATCGGCGCGGAGCTGGTTCGGACCGCGGCCGGCGGCGAGGAGATCGAAGGCAAGGGAGACGACCGGGTGCGCCGGATCCACCCGCGTGACTTCATCGCCCGCATGGCGCCCTTCCTGCGGATGAACTGACCCCCGAAGTTCGAGTGCGGGCCCACCCCCTGCCCGCGACCCCCGCGCGCCGCCCCCCGGGTGCGCGGGGATTGTTCTCTCCCCATCCCACAGCCCTCAGGCCCGGGCCCTGCTAGACTGGCCCGATGGTGCGTCCCGGGCCCGCCGTCCATGCGCTTCGCGATCTCGCGATCGTCGTCCTCTGCATCGCGTGGATGGCCGGCTCGTCGGTCGCGGCCGGCGTCGACGGCGCTCCGGCGCCGATGCCGAAGTCGGAAGAGGCGGCGCCCGCCGCCGCGCCCGGCGAACCCCCGAAGGAAGCCGGAGCCCCGGCCGTGCCGCCGCCGGCGCACCCGGGGAAGGAGCCCCGAAGGGAATCAACGGCCGGAGGGAAGAAGCACTTTTTCAAGACTCCGGCGGGCGCGATCACTCTCGCGATCCTCGGCGCGGTCGTCGTGGGCGCGGTCGTGCAGTCCTCCCTCGGCGCCGGGAGCACCGCGTCCCACTGAATCCCACGAAACGGAGGAGATACATGATGCGCAAGCTCCCGCTCGCCCTCGCGGCCCTGGCGCTCGCTATCAGCGCCTTCGCCGCGCAACCTTCGAAGTCCTACGTGATCAAGGCCGCGCGGATGTTCGACGGCAGGGGAGACGGCGTCGTCTCGCCGGGGCTGGTCGTCGTGGTCGACGGCCGGATCCAGGGCGTCGGGAAGGGGGCGAGCGCTCCGCCGGGAGCCGAGACGATCGATCTCGGCGACGCGACGCTCCTCCCGGGATTCATGGACGCCCACACGCACCTGACCATGGAGCTGGGCGACGACTACAAGCAGGGCCGGCTCGACGGCCTCGAGAAGCCGGTCGCCGAGCAGGCCATCGAGGCGACGGTCTTCGCCCGCAAAGAGCTGATGGCGGGGTTCACCACCTGCCGGGACGTCGGCTCGAGCGATTCGCTCGACGTGGGCCTGCGCAACGCCATCCGGAGCGGCGCGGCGGTCGGCCCCCGCATGCTCGTGGCCGTGCACGCCATCGGCGCGACCGGCGGGCACTGCGACGACGGGGCCGGGTATCGCGCCGGCGTGTTCGGGCGCGAGACCGGGATCGAGGACGGCGTCGCCAACGGCGCCGATGCCGTGCGGGCCGCCGTTCGATACGACGTGAAGTACGGCGCCGACGTCATCAAGACGTGCGCGACAGGCGGCGTTCTCTCGCTGACCGACGATGTCGACACGCCGCAGCTCACGCAGGGAGAGCTCGACGCGCTGGTCGACGAAGCCCACGCGCTGCACAGGAAGGCCGCGGCCCACGCGCACGGGGCCGAGGGGGCGAAGCGCGCGATCCGCGCCGGGATCGACTCCATCGAGCACGGCACCTTCATGGACGACGAGGCCCTCGACATGATGAAGGCCCGGGGGACCTACCTCGTGCCCACGCTGATGGCGAGCCAGGGGCTCAGGGAGAGGCTGGATCGCGCCGTCTACATGCCGCCCCAGATCGTCCTGAAGGCACGGACGGCCATGGCGCGATCCGCCGACATGTTCAAGCGGGCGCTCGGCAAGGGGGTGCGCATCGCTCTCGGCACCGACGCCGCGGTCTATCCGCACGGCCGGAACGCCGAGGAGTTCGGAAAGATGGTCGAGCTCGGGATGCGGCCCGCCGACGCCCTGAAGGCGGGGACCTCCGTCGCGGCCGATCTCCTCGGGGTCGCCGATCGCCTGGGGGCGCTCGCCCCCGGGATGATCGCGGACGTCGTCGCGGTTCCCGGCGACCCGGTCCAGGACATCCACCGGACGGAGAAGGTCTTCTTCGTGATGAAGGAGGGGACCGTCTACCGCAGCGATCGCCCGTCGGGTCAGTGAACGATCGGCTTCCCCGTCGCAGGGTCGACCGGGTCGTCCAGGTCCAGCAGGTCGCCGGGAGACGCCGCCGGTCTGGCTGACGGGCTCTTCTGCTCGGGCCGGATCCGGATGAGCAGCACCCGCTTCGGCTTCTTCTCGTCCGCGGCGGCGGCTCCCGTCGCGTCGCCTCCGCCGACCGCGAGGGGCATGCCCTCCTCCGCGATCTTGTCGAGCTGCGAGAGGTTCTTCAGGATCGCTTCGACCCCGTTGAGGATCCGGTGGCGACCGTCCTCGATCCGGTCGATGTGCTCGCCGATGTCGGTCAGCCCCTCGATCATGCTCGCGCACGAGCGGCTGATCTCGTCGTAGTTGTCGAGGACGATCTGAAGCACGTCGAAGAGCTCGCCGAGCTTGCCGGGCGTCGCGTCGTTCGCCTTCAGCGCGCTGATGAGCCCCTGCACGCGATCACGGTACGCGACGACGGTCTGCCGGCGCGATTCCAGCTCGCCGAGACATGACTGAATTCTCTGTCTGATCTCCATCGCCCCCCCAGCCTGGATGAACCCGCATCCGTCGCGCCGGCGGCGAGCGTGGGTCGCGCTCGACGGCGGCGCCTCTGTGCCTTCGCGGCAGGGGCGCGTCGGTCGCCTAAATGTACCGGGGGGTCCCGGGGCGTCAAGGCGAAAAAACCGGGCGGGCTCGCGGCGCGCGCGAAAAGCGGGGGGTGCGATGCCGACTCGTCAGACTTTGCGGACAACCACGACGGTCATGTCATCCCGCTGGTGCGCGCCGGCGGCGAACTCGTCGGTCGCCGCGAAGATGGTGTCGACGACCTCCCGGGCGGACGCGAGGTCGGCGCGGCGGATGATGTTGCGGAGCCGGGGGAGCCCGAACTGCTTGCCGGCGGGATTCTCCCGCTCGGTGACGCCGTCGGTGTACATGACGACCATCGACCCGCTCGTCATCTGCACGTACCCCCGCTCGTAGCGCGCCTCGGGGTTGGGCCCGAGGACGAGGCCTCCCTGCGTCAGCTCGCGGAACGAGCCGGGCTTCCGGAGGAGCGGCGGGTTGTGGCCCGCGTTGCAATAGAGGAAATTGCCGTTCGGCTCGACCTCGCCGTAGAAGAGAGAGACGAACTTGCTGGAGAGCGCCGATCGGTGGATGACGCGATTGAGCCTCTCGACGGCCTTGATGATCTTGAGATCCTCGGCCATTCCCATCCGGAGGCCCGTGATGACGTCGCGCGCGAGAAGCGCCGCGGGGAGGCCGTGCCCCGACGCGTCGGCGATCGCGACCCCCAGGAGATGCGGGGAGAGCGCGAGGTAGTCGAACAGGTCGCCGCCCACGACCTCGGTCGGTCGCGAGCGCCCGTCGATGTCGAACCCCTCGAACGCGGGAGGGGCCGCGGGGAGCAGGCTCTCCTGGATCGTGCGCGCCTCGATCATGATGTCCGTGAACTGCTGCTGGCGGAGCCTGAGGTTGATCACGTGCCGCACGGCGTTGAGGGAGTAGAGGATGTGCTCCCTCTGGATCTTCCCCTTGATCGTGAACGAGAGGATGTGATGCTTCTCCTCGCCCACGGCGATCGCGGCGAATTTCGAGACGCCGACGGCCCCCTCGATCCGCTCGTCGAACCCGGGATCCCCCTCGCGCATGATGATCAGCCCTTCCTCGAGCACGCGGCGCATCGCGGTGTATCCGGCGGGGACGCGGTATCCGGGCTTCGCCTCGATGGCGCGGCCGTACCGGACCTTCAGGACGAAGTCGTCGCCGTCCCTCTCGTAGAGCCGGCCGCCGACGAACCCGAGGTCGTCCTTGAGGTTCCGGACGAGCGACTTGAGGACGATGGACAGGAGCCTGGAGACGTCCTCGGTCCGCTCGATCCGATCGAGGGTCACCTCGAGCTTGCGGTAGAGCGCTTTGAAGTCAGGGCCGCTCGGCCCGGGCGACGACGTGGTCGGATCTGCGGTCATGCGGCGATGATAACATCCCCCTTTCGCGGAACCCTCCGCGGAAGACCATCGTAGTGGGGGACCATCATGCCGGCGTTGCCAACAGGTCCACTCCGGAAGCTCTCCCCCCTGGCGCTCGCTCTCCTCGCCGCCGCCGGCTGCGCCGCGCCCCCGTCTCTGCCGGCGGGCGCGGCCTTCCTCCCGACGGACTCCGTCTTCGTCCTGTCAATGAATCTTCCGACCCTCACCTCGACCGATCTCTACCGGCAGCTCAAGGAGTCGGGAGGGACCGTGGGCCTGAACCGCCTCAACGTGGTCAAGTTCGCGACCGCCGCGGGGCTCGATCCTTTCAAGGACGTGAAGTGGCTCACCTTCGTGGGGCGCAAGCGGGGTGACAACCAGATCCCGATCGACGAGCTGTCGGCCGTGGCGTCGGGGTTCGACGGGAAGAAGGTGCTCGACTACCTGAAGCGGAGCGGTCTCCCCTCCGACCCGCACGCGGGCATCGACATCTTCCCGATCGTCATCGTTCAGGACCGCTGCCGCTTCTGCGTCTCAGTCCTCGACGACACCTCGGCGGCGTTCGGCGACGGGGAGACTCTCAAGTCGATGGCCGAGACGCGGGCTGCCGGCGCCGCGGGGCTCGCCGGCGACGAGTCGGTGCGCGCGCTCCTCACGCGCATCGACGCGCGCGCGGCGGTCTGGGGGCTCGTCCGGGGGCCGAACCTGGCCGGGGCGCTCACCGAAGCCCTCGCGAAGATCCAGACCGGAGTCGCCGCGTCGGGGCCGATGGCCCCGGTGAGCGAGGTCGCGTTCTTCGCGACGGCGGGGGAGAACATCGTCGTCGCGATCGAGGCGCTCGCCGCGAATCACGACGACGCGCTGCGGATCGCCGACGCCATCCAGGGGATGGGGTCGGTCGGCCAGATGGCGCTCAAGCAGGTGAAGCCCGAGGACAGCGCCCTCCTGTCGTCCTTCCGCGTCGCGGCGGACGGGCGGGCAGTGCGCGTCTCGGCCTCGGTGCCGCAGGCGAAGCTGGTCGAGCTGGCGAGCGCCGCGACGAACAGCCTGTTCAAGGGCGCTTTCCCCGGGTTGAACTGACGGATCAGGCGCGGCGGCGCGGCGGCAGGGCCTCCCGGATCCGGTCGACCGATTTCGAGAGCCTCTCCGATTCCCGCGCGATGATCGCGATCGGCCGGTGCGATGGATCCTCCTCTTTCACCGACTCGAGCAGAAGCTTCGCGCGGGCCAGAATCGTCGTCAGGGGCTGCGTGAGATCGTGCGCCGCCCGTCGCGCCTCGTCGAGGCGCCGGCGCGCCTGAGCGAGCTCGCCGATGGGAGCTCCGGCGGCCAGGGCGTGGAGGGCGATCTCCCCGATCAGCGCCGCCATTCCCGTTGCGATCCCGTCAGCCCACGCGGGCGCGCTGCCCCCCGCATCGACGCCATCGACCGAAGCGTCCCAGAGAAGGACTCTCGACGCCTCGATCGTCCGTCGCAGCCCCGCAATCTCGTCGGCCGTGAGCGGGGCATCCGCGGCGAGGAGGGAGCTGCCCGCCGCGGAGCTGCGCGCGATGGCGAGGAGGTGCGCCCGCCGCGATCCCGCACCGGTTCGGGCGGCGCCGGGGGAGACGGCGGCGGCCGGGAAGCCGCAGGCGACGAGATCGGCGACGGCCCTCGCGCCCCGGGCGGAGTCGGCGTCGACGAGGAGCACCGTCACCGGGCCCTCCTCTCGCATCGCGCGCGTCAGGGCTCGCCTCGTGACGTCAGATCGATCAGCTCGATGCCGGCGGCGGAAGCCACCGCGAGCGATCGTTCGTCGCGGTAGAATTCGCCGTAGTAGATCCTGCGGATCCCCGAGTTCGCGATCAGCTTGAAGCAGTTCCAGCAGGGGCTGGCGGTCGTGTAGAGCTCCCCGCCGCTGATGTTCACGCCGTTCCGCGCCGCCTGGATGATGGCGTTGGCCTCCGCGTGGATGGTGGCGACGCAGTGCCCCCCCTCCATCACGTGACCCACCTCGTCGCAGTGCGGCATCCCGCGGATGCTGCCGTTGTAGCCCGTCGAGAGGATCGTCTTCTCGCGCACGATCACCGCGCCGACGTGCTTGCGCGCGCAGGTCGACCGCGTGGACGCCTGACGCGCCATGTTCATGAAGTAGGTGTGCCAATCGACGCGATCGTCGCTCATGTCGTCGATTCTACCAGCGCGCGCGCGGCGTTGTCATGACCCGGTGCGGCGGACGCCGATCTGGATTCCCGTCGAGACGATCGCTCCGGCGCCGTTCTTCGAGCCCTTCCCGGCCGGGACGACGAGCAGGTGCCCGAGGTGGAGCGCCAGGAGGGCGGCGCCGAAGCCCACGTGCGCCCACGCCACGGCGTCACGCCCCGAGCCGGAGGCGAGGGCCGGGAGGAGGTAGCCGGTCACGGTGGCGGGGACGACCGCGATCACGAGCCCCAGCCCCGATCGCTTCACGCGCCGCGTCGCGCCGTTGCGGTACTTGGCGAGGACGTGATCTCGGAAGATGAGTCCGATCGCGAAGACGAGGATCGGCGCCGCGAGGACGTGCGCCTTCAGGGCCCACGGCTGGAGCGGGTGGTTCACGGCGCTGAAGGGATCGTGTCCCGTCATGAGGTGCTTGAAGGCGAAATAGGCGAGGCCCGTCACCCCCGCCGCCGCCGTCGAGCCGTGGACGAGCGCGCGATCCAGGGCGGTCATCGCGCGCCCCCCTTCGGCGCGGGGGCCGGCGCGGGGGCCGGCGCGAGGACGGAGTGGACCGCCAGGATGCGGCGGACCGCGTCGGTGATCGCCCGGGACGAGAGGGTGGCGCCCGTCACGGCGCGGAGGCCGCTCGTGAGGGTGAGCTGGTCGTCCAGCGGCCTGCCGTCGAACTGATCGAGCCACCTCCGCTTCGGCAGGTAGTCCTCCGGCTCCTCGAAGGAGAGGATCTCGACGCGGGTCGCCTTTCCCGAGGCGCCGACGACGACCATGATCGTCTCGGGGAGCGTCCGCACGAGATGCGAGTCGAAGTACGCCGTGACGGCGTCCGGCCCCGTGCCGGCGGTGCACGAGACGATGATCTTCGTCGGCGGGGCCGTCCCCGCGAGCGCGCGGACGCGCTCGGCCTGCTCGTCCGAGAGGAACGACGTTCGTCTCTCGGGCGCCTTCCCCGGGCCGAACGCCGCCGCGATCGCCTCGTCCTGCGTCATGAAGACCTTCGCGGCCGCGGGGGACCAGAGCGTCGCGGCGATGGCCGGGACGAGGAGGAGCGCGCGGGCCCGCCGGGCCGTCAGGAATCCAGGGCCGCGCGCCGCCGACGCGCTAGAACAAATACCCGAGACCGAACGCGATCTGATCGACACCGGTTTGCGCCTCATTCGTGACCTTCTGGAAGTCGAGCTTGACGCTCACGTTGATGATGGGTTTGTAGACGACCCCGACCGTCCACGCCGCCACGTCGTTCGCGGGGTCGGCCGCGAACGACGCCGGCTGGACCAGCGGGCTCGGATCCGGGTCCCGCGGCGGCGCCGCGGGGACGCGATCCTGGGTGTCGAAGCGCTCGTGGCGGACGAACGGCACGAGCGACGACGCACCGCCGGCGCGCCGCGACAACACGTCGTAGCCGGCCTCCGCGTACCACCCGAGGAAGCGGCTGCCGACGCTCTCCGTCCCGGAGAGCCCGTTCGCGTCGTTCACGCGCGCGGCGTCGCCGAGCCGGCCGCGGGCGTAGAGCGCGCGGAGCTGGACCCCTCGGGCCCGGTACTCCGCGTGGAGGTCGTAGAGGCTCACGGGCGCTCGGAAGGGACGCGTCGCCGGCGCGATCGGCGTGCCGTTCGGATCCACCGAGAACCCCACCGGCGCGCGCTGTCCCTGCGAGGCGCCGCCGCGGTAGGCGAAAGCTCCGGCGAGGAAGCCCGGAAGGCCGACGTAGTCGCCCCGGATCGCCAGGGCGAAATCCTGGGCCTTCGCCTGTCCTCCGCCCTGGCGTCCTTCGCGCAACCCTTCGCCCGCCGTGAAGCCGGAGCTGTCGAGGCCCGCCAGGACGTACGCGCGGTACGAGAATCCTCCCGCGTCGCCGAAGACCCCGGCCCCGTTGTCGGCCCAGGTGGCGGGTTCGATGCGCGTCTCGACGGAGGGACGGCGGGCTCCGAGAAAGGTCGGCGGCTCGTGCGTCTCGTTGATCAGGCCGGCGGGAACGAGGATGAGCCCCGCGCGGAGATTGGCGTGACGGTGCAGCATGAAGTCGAGGTAGGCGAACTCGACCGAGACGGATCCCCCGGTCTCGGTGGAGGCGTGCTCGAACTCCATCTCGGAGTTGAAGACGACCCGGTCGGTGAACTTGTAACCGGCGTAGAGAACGGCGCGGACGAAGTCGAACTGATCGGTGAGCCCCGACGGCCCGCCGCTCTCGTCGCGCGCGTCGAAGTTGTCGTAGATCGCCTCACCGTAGCCGCCGATCGAGACCCCCTTCGCGACGCCGTAGACGCGCGAGGCCGCGGGGCCGAGGCCGTGGGCCGGAACGAGGGGCTTCACGGCCGCCGCCTCCCCGAGCCTGAGCCTCTCGAGCTCCGCGGCGAG
>JACPZX010000057.1 GCA_016195325.1 Acidobacteriota bacterium | reverse complement strand
TCCCTCCGGCCGGCGTCGCGCGCGAAGCGCGGGATGTCGATCCCGGGATGGATGTACGAGAGCCGGTCCTCGTCGAACCCCTGCCGCACGAGCGCCGACCAGAGCGCCTCGGAGGCGGCGACGATCATCCCGCCGGCCCGGTGAAGGCGCCTGAGCGCGCGCAGCTCACCCGCCGACGATCGCGCCCCCCGGCCGCGGTAGGTGACGATCGTGCGGAACGCCGACGACGCGGCGCCCGCCGTGCCTGCGAGGATCGGCGAGACGGCTGCCGCCGCGAGCGGATCGTGGTAGTGGATCAGCTCCCACGCGCCGCGCGAGGCGAGATGCCTCGCCCTCTCCCGCGACCACCAGGTGAGAAGACCCCCCGGCCCCGAGGGGAAGCGGGGGCCGAGCGGAAAGACGGGAGCGCCCGCGTCGAGCGATCGCCGCTCCGCGCCGCCGCCGCGGCGGACGAGGCCGAGAGTTCGGTGACCGTGCCGGCCGAGCCCTGCGATCAGCGCCGCGGTCTGCCGCTCCGCGCACCCGTCGCGCGCGCCGAGGTGCACGTGGAGGACCGCGAGGGGCCGCATCGTCAGCCCGGCGGCGCGGAGGGGGCCGCGCCCGGCGCCCGGCGCCGGAAGACCCACGAGACGCCGATGCTCAGAAAGTAGAGCCCCGTCATCGGCGTCCCCACGACGAGCATCGAGAAGGCGTCGGGGGACGGCGTGATCCACGCGGCGATCAGGAAGATGACGAAGATCGCGTGGCCGACGTAGTGCCACAGGAACGCGGGGGTCACCACCCCGATGCGCGTCAGAAAGAAGACGAGCACCGGCATCTCGAAGACCACCCCGGTCGCCACGATGAGCTGGAGCTCGAACGACAGGAGCTCTCGGACGGTGATGACCGCCTGGAAACCGGCCTGCTCACCGAGGGCGATGAAGTACGAGCAGGTGAAGGGCACGATGACGTAATACGCGAACGCCGCTCCCGCCACGAAGAAGGCCGTCGCCCCCGTGACGAAGGGGACCACCCACTTCTTCTCCTTCCGGTAGAGCCCCGGCGAGATGAACATCCAGAGCTGCCAGAGGACGTACGGCAGCGAGACGAACATCCCCGCGATGAGCGCGACCTTCATGTAGAGAAGGAAGGGATCCGAGAGCCCGGTGTACGCGAGCTTGACCCCCTTGGGAAGCTCCGTGACGACCGGCGCCACGAGGAATTCGTAGATGGGCTGCGAGAAGTACCACCCGGCGAAGAACCCGATCGTCACGGCGAGGGCGCAGCGGATCAGGCGGGAGCGAAGCTCCTCCAGATGCTCCAGGATCGACATCCGGTTCGGATCATGAGGCCTCGGGCCCTCCTCGCTCACTCTTCGGCTCCTCTAGCGCCGCGCGGACCGGCTCGACGGGGATGCCGGCCGCTTCCTGCCGGATGGACTGGTGGAACTCTTCGGCCACCTTCCGGACGTCTCCGAGGCTCGCTTCCTTCTCGATGGCGGCCTTCATGTCGCCGGCCGCCTTGCGGAACTCGTTGACCCACCCGGCCAGCTTCCGGCCCATCTCCGGCAGCCGCCTCGGCCCGAAGACGAGCAGACCGATGGCGGCGAGAACCAGGAGCTCCGAGCCGCCGATAGAGCCGAACAACCCGCCTCCGCTTCACCCGGGAGCCCGTCGCCGCGCCCGCCCGGGACGGCCCGGACGGCTGGGACGGCCGGGAATTTCCGCATCTGATAGAAAGGACAAGGGATCCTATCTGCGCCCGAGACGGAGTGTCAAGGCGAGAGGCTTCATGGCGCGTCGCCGGACAGGGTGGTATATTCCTCCACCGCTCTTCAACTATCGGCGAACAAACAGGGTTCCGGCCATGAAGCGACGCCTTTGGATCGGTACCGCATCGGTCATTCTGGCGACCCTCGTCCTCGCCGCCAGACCTGCGGTCGCCCCGGCAGCCTCCACACCCGACGCCGACTCCCTCAAGACCTTCAACCAGATTCTCGACCTGGTCGAGACCCGTTACGTCGACGAAGTGCCGTCGCGCGATCTCGTCTTCGGCGCCATCCACGGCATGATCGAGAAGCTCGATCCGCACACCTACTTCCTCGATCCCAAGTCGTACCGCGCCATGCAAGAGGAACAGCAGGGATCGTTCTCGGGCCTCGGCATCGTCATCTCGCTCAAGGGGGACGAGAAAGAGCTCACGGTCATCAGCCCCATCGACGGGACCCCCGCCTCGCGCGCCGGCATCCGCGCGGGGGACATCATCAGCCACATCGAGGGGAAGCCGACCAACGGCATCAGCATCGAGGAGGCCCTCGACAAGCTGCGCGGCCAGAAGGGAACCCGGGTCAACATCACCGTTCAGCGCGAAGGGGTCGATCAGCCGCTCGACTACACGCTCGTGCGCGACGACATCCCGACCGCGAGCATCCCCTACGCCTTCATGCTTCGCCCCGGCGTCGGGTACATCCGCATCAAGAACTTCACGCAGACCACCGACACCGAGCTGGGTGAGAGGATTGAAGCCCTGACCGCCGAGGGGATGAAAGAGCTGATCCTCGACCTGCGCTACAACCCGGGCGGCCTGCTCGATCAGGCGATCAAGGTCTCCGACCGCTTCCTCAAGCCGCGCGAGATGATCGTCTACACGAAGGGGCGCGTCCGCGACGCGCACCAGGAGTTCCGGTCCACCGAGCGCGCGGGCACCGACAACATGCCCCTCGTGGTCCTGGTCAACAAGGGGAGCGCCTCCGCCTCCGAAATCGTCAGCGGCGCCATCCAGGATCACGACCGCGGCATCATCGTCGGCGAGACGACATGGGGCAAGGGGCTGGTGCAGACCGTCTACCGCCTGAGCCACAGCGCCGGCATCGCCCTGACGACCGCGAAGTACTACACGCCGTCGGGACGCCTCATCCAGCGCGATTACAAGAACAGCCTCGACGATTACTACGCCGGCAAGGTCGACCTCGAGGACGACAAGCGCGAGACGCGCTTCACCGACGCGGGCCGCAAGGTCCTCGGCGGCGGCGGCATCTCGCCGGACGTCGAGATCGCCCAGAAGGACGCGACGAACCTCGAGTCGGCCCTCGATCGCAAGAGCGTCTTCTTCGACTACGGCGTCCACTACGTGTCGCAGCACAAGGACATCCCCAAGACCTTCACGGTGAGCGACGCCACCCTCGCCGACTTCCGCGACTTCGCCGTCAAGAAGAAGATCGCGATCACGGACAAGGACTGGGACGAGAGCGTCGAGTACATCACCACGATGATCCAGGCCGAGGTGATCGGCGCCGTGTACGGCCTCGAGGAGCGCCAGAAGGTCATCTCGAACCGCGATCCGCAGGTCCTCAAGGCGGTCGAAATCATCCCGAGCGCCGCCAAGATCCCCATCGTGGCCTTCGAGCCGAAGGCCGGCAAGAAAAACCCGGCCGACCCGGACGCGAAGGCCTCGAACCCACCCATCGACGAGCCATGAGCACGAACTACCTCAGGCTGTCCGGCATGATCCTCCTCACCATGGGGAGGAGTGAGTCGCACGACCCGCCACGCATCTCCTGATCCTCCACCCACCGACATCGTGGACAGCTCCGCCGGGCTTCGGGCCCGCGGGGTCCAAGGAGATCTCCCCATGGATTCGATGATGACTCCCGGCCGTGCGATGGACGTCCTCAGGAAGTGGATGCTCGTCGACGGCTTCGACGTTCTGATCGACTTCGACAAGAGCCGCGGCTGCCACATCGTGGACGCGAGGAACGGCCGCTCGTTCCTCGACATGTTCTCGATGGTCGCGAGCCAGCCTCTCGGCATGAACCACCCGGCGCTGACGGAACCCGCGTTCCTCGAGAAGATCGGCCGCGTCGCCATCCACAACCCGACGAACTCGGACATCTACGCCGCCGACGCCGCCGCCTTCGTCGAGCGCTTCACGATGATGGCCGCGGGCTCGTCGATGAAGCACCTTTTCCTCGTCGCCGGCGGCACCCTCGGCGTCGAGAACGCGCTGAAGATCGCCTTCGACTGGAAGGTGCGGAAGAACTTCGCGCGCGGTTACAAGGAAGAGAAGGGGCACCAGGTCATCCACTTCAAGGAGTGC
This sequence comes from Acidobacteriota bacterium, assembly GCA_016195325.1. Classification (NCBI taxonomy): domain Bacteria; kingdom Pseudomonadati; phylum Acidobacteriota; species Acidobacteriota bacterium. The sequence goes on along the minus strand of JACPZX010000057.1, from coordinate 39,208 downwards.
TTCCACGGCCGCTCGGGGTACACGCTGAGCCTCACGAACACCGATCCGTCCAAGACGAAGTACTACCCGAAGTTCAACTGGCCGCGCGTCTCGAACCCGAAGGTCACCTTCCCTCTCGCAGGCAAGAACCTCGCGGCCGTCGAGAAGGCGGAAGGCGAGGCCCTCGCGGAGATCAAGACGGCGATCCAGCAGAACAAGGACGACGTCGCGGCCCTCATCATCGAGCCGATCCAGGGGGAGGGGGGAGACAACCACTTCCGCGCGGAGTTCTTCCGTTCTTTGAGGCAGATCTGCGACGAGTCGGAGGTCTTCTTCATCGTGGACGAGGTCCAGACGGGCGTCGCCCTGACGGGGAAGTTCTGGGCGTACCAGCACTACGGCTTCGAGCCGGACGCCATCGCCTTCGGGAAGAAGGTCCAGGTGTGCGGGGCGCTCGTCTCCGCGCGCGTCGACGAGGTCGAGGCGAATTGTTTCCGTGAATCGTCGCGCATCAACTCGACGTGGGGCGGAAACCTCGTGGACATGGTCCGCTCGACGCGGTACCTCGAGGTCATCGAGCGCGATAAGCTCGTCGAGAATTGCGCCACGGTCGGGAAGTACGCCCTCTCGAAACTCGAGGGTCTCCAGATGGAGCACCCGGCGGTGCTCACGAACGCCCGCGGCCTGGGGCTCTTCATGGCCATCGACGTCGTCGATCCGGCGGCCCGGCCCGCGATCATGAAGCACGCGTACGACGCGGGGATGCTCATCCTCCCGTCGGGGAAACAGTCGATCCGCTTCCGCCCGCCGGTCATCGCCGGGAAGACGGAGATCGATCAGGCCTGCGAGATCCTCACGAAGGCCGTGCGCGCCGTGGGGACGACGGCGGGGGCGCGGGCGTAGCGCAGCTTAAGTAAGGCTATCGGTTCGAACGAGGGGAGCTCGGCTGCGGCCGGGCTCCCCTCCTTGTTTCGACGGACGCCGCCCTACTTCTTCGCGTGGCAGACCGCCTCGATGTTGTTGCCGTCGGGGTCGTGGACGAACGCCGCGTAGTACGTCGGTGCGTAGTCCTGACGGATGCCCGGCTTACCGTTGTCCTTGCCGCCGGCCTCCATCGCCTGGACGTGGAAGCCGTCCACGGCCGCGCGGCTCGGCGCCGCGAAGGCGATGTGCACCGAGATCGACGCGGGCGCGCCCTGCGAGATGTACAGAGCGGTCGTCTCGCCGGATCCGAACCCCGCCGAGCTGCCGTCGGGCTCCCCCTGGACCTTGTACCCGAGCGGCGCGAGCGCCTTTTCGTAGAAGCGCAAGCTCTTCTTGAAGTCCTTCACCTTCAGGCTGACGTGGTCGTACATGGCTCACCTCCAAGGAATCAGGTTGGATGCGGCAGAGTAGCGCGCGCCCCGGTGGGGCCGCTTTCGGGTTCTTGCTCGGTTCGAGGGGGCTCGTGTGCGTTTACTTGGGGGGAAGCTTTCCCGCGAACCCGACCGCGACGTCGACCCACTTCCCGAGGGAGGCGTCGGTCCTCACACCGGCGGGATCGACGAAGATCCAGCCCTTCATCGCGCGTCCGGTGAGATCGAAGACGCGCACGTGGGCCTTCTTCAGCGCCGCTTCCGACTCGTCGGGAGAAAGCCGCACGATCATCCTTTCCCCGTGCACGCCGCAGCAGATGTTGCCGTTCAGCATGAAGCCGATCCCGCCGAACATCCGCCTCTCGGTGAGGCCCTTCCGCCGGGCCAGCCGATTCCGAATCCGGCCGGCGAGCTTCTCGTCGAAAGCCATCAGGGCCCATCCCCCGCGGCATTCGACGCCACGATCTTGAGGAAGAACGTCGAGGCGCCCGCCGGCACCCGAACCGACTCCGACGTCACCGACGCCACCTCCGACCACGGCCCGCGGCCGGTGGCGGACTGGAGCACGCGGTACCGATCTGCGACGCCGTGAGCGGCATCGACGTCAGGCCGCACCCACGTCAGGACGAGATCCGGCCCATCCTCTGCCACGAATAGATCCCGCACCGAGCCCGGCCGTGCGGCCGCTGAGGCGATCGCGAACTCCCCGGACGTGTCGTACCCGACCAGATCCCCCGATGCGAAGGCCGAGACGCGAATTCGCGCCCGACCCCCCGACGGCACCGTCCAGGCCAGCGACGTCCCCTTCATGCGCGATGCCATGACGGTCCACGACGCCCCTCCGTCGAGCGACACCGAGACGTCGTACGCGAGACCACTCACCGAAGCGGGCGGATCCCAGGCGATCGTCGCCGAACCCCCCGAGAGAAGTACAGCCCCCGACGCGGGCGACTTGATCTGCGGCCGGATCGGCGTGATCGACGCCGACCCGCGGAACCACGCGATGTCCCGGACCTCGCCCGTGATCGCCACGGGCACCACGGCCCCCGGCCCCAGGAGCGCCGCGAGCCCCGCACGGTCGAACTTGAGGCTCAGCTCCTTCACGCCGTCGCCGTTCTCGTCGGGGAAGGTCACCGGTGACGGCACGACCCCGAGCGCCCCCTCGAGCCGCACCGACGCCACGTCGATGTCGTGCGGATCGAAACCCGCCGGAAGCTGGACCACCCCTCGCACCGTGTTTCCGTTCGACTTGAGGTTCAGCGTCGAGGGAATGAAGGCCGCGTAGTCGAGCGCGATCTCCCGCGCGTGGAGCACCAGCGGCCGAAGCATCGACGCCCGGAAGGGATCGCTCGTCGAAAGCACGAGCGTCGCGCCGTAGTCCCCCGACGCCAGGCCCGCGGACGAGAAAGTCACCGTCACGTCCGCGGCGCCCCCGGGCGGGATCACCCCCGAGAGCGGCGCCGCCGTCACGAAAGTGGGAACGCGATCGAACGCGACCGCGAGACCATCGTGGACGAACGGCTCGTCGAACGCCGCGAGGAGACCGATCGTCTTGTCGGCGTTCTGGATCCCGATCGTCGCGCTGTCGAGAGCGCCGGCCATCGTCAGGTACTGGAAAACGATGCGCCCCGAGCGATCGAGGATCACCTGGAAGGTGAACGCAGGCCCGCCGCCGGCGCGCGTGACGTTGGTGTACTGCACGATGAACCGATCGCCATCGCTGTACGACGACGCCTTCCGGACCGCGCCGAAGTCGAGATCGTCCCAGAACGGCGCGAGGAGGTTTTCAGGAACCTGGAAGCTGGTCGAGGGGAGCGTCTCGGGGTTGCCGGCATTGCTGCGAGGGCTCGTGAAGCTGAGCCACCCGTTCGTGCAGACCCTCACCGAGCTGAACGAGTTTCCGTAGAAGGGGAAACCAAATCCGAGCGGGATCGCCGGAGACGTCGCGTTGTTCCCCGACACGGCCACCTGCGTCCCGATCGTCTGGATGTCGGTCCAGGCGAAGACCGGGCCGCCGAGGTGCTCGCTGTCGCGGAGCACGTAGCCGAAGGCGTCGGGGCCGCCCGCGCCGAGACGCCGCGGCGATGCGCCAATCGTCGCGGGGGACGACGCGCCGAAGGTCGGGAGGAGCGCCGTGCTCCACGCGAGGTCGCTCCCGCCCGTGTTGGTCAGGTGCAGCGCCTTCTGCCTCGTCGTCGCGCTCATCGGAGGCAGCGCCGCGACCACTGAGCTCGGCGAGGCGGTCGCCAGGGCCGGCTCCGCGCCGAGACCCTGGAGCGCGACCGTCACCAGCGGTGTCGCGGAATCGTTCGAGTGGATACGGAGATGCCCCGAGACGGCGCCGGCCCCGACAGGGGCGAAGTCGACCGCGACGGCTCCGTTTTCCCCCGGCGCGAGAGTGAAAGAGGTCGCTCCGGTCGTGAACGTGAGGGTGTCGATCGAGATCGAGTCCACGACGAGAGGGAGCGTCCCGACGTTCTCGACGATCACCGACCGGCGCGCGGACAGGCCGTGGAGGACGCGGCCGAAGTCGAGCGCGCTCGCCGATCCGCGGTACGTGAGAACGACGGCGTGCCTGTTCACGGGGCACGGCGCGGTGACGTCGGCGGAGTTCTGCACGGTGGCGCGGAGCGTCCCGTCCGCGACGAGGCGCCGAAGATCGACGTCGGAGAGGCTGATCTTCGTCGTGACGGTCCCGCACTGGAGCGCGGCATTCCCCGCCGCGCCCGTCGCGATCGTCTCGGCGTCGAGCGTCGCGGTCTTCGAGGGGGCTCCGAAATCGCCCGTCGCGGTCAGCTCGAGCGAGCCGGCCCCTTCGGGAACGATCGGCGCGTCGAACGCGTGGATCGTGCGCGCGCCCGTGGAGGTGTAGTCACGTCGGGAGGCGAGAACGACCGGTTCGCCCAGGACGGCGATCGCCGGAAGCGACACGACCCGCAGCGAGGCCGGAATCTCGACGAGCGGGGTGAGGGGATCGTTGCTCGAGAAACGGAGCGTCGTGCTGTAGACGCCGGGGCCGAGGCCCGCGGCGTCGAACGTGACGTGAAGGAGCGCCGTCGAGAAGGCCGGGATGGATCCCGAGAGCGCGTCGAGGCGCACAAAGCCGGGCTCGTTGATCAGCCGCGCGAATCCGGCGCCGGTTCCTCCCTGCACGAAGTAGACCCCCGGTGAGGCCCCCGAAAGCCACCCGAGGCCGCCGTCGAAGATCGGGAAGAAGGGGATCGTCGAGACCGACCACGCCCTCTTGTCGATCGAGTAGCGGTAGAGGTTCGTGCCGGCGTTCGGGCCGTACGCGAAGTACTCGCGAGCGATCGGATCGATGGCCGCCCCGAGACCCGCGCCGCCGGGGAGATCGGGCAGGACCTCCCACGCGTTCCCGGCCACCGAGTACCGCGCGAAGCCGACGTGCCCGCCCCCCTGATGGCCGTAGACGAAGCCGTCGAGATAGCCGAGACCTGACTTCGAATCGAACGCGAAAGGCGGACCGCGGAGCTCGGTCATCGTCCCCGCTGTCACGTCGAACCGGAAGAAGGCGTTCGCCGACGAAGCGTAGATGAACTGTCCCCCGTCACTCGCGACGTTCGCCGTGGCGCCGTTCAACCCGAAGAGAATCTGCGTCCACGCATCGGAGGCGATGTCGTAGACGGCGGAGAGGAACCCGTCGGTGACGCTGACGGTGTAGATCTTCCCGTCGAGGAGCGTCGCGCTGCAGCCGTTCGACTGCTGCGCGGGGGCCTCCGCGAGCGGCTCCCACGAATCGGTGGCCGGGCGGTAACGGAAGAAGCGCGTGCCGAAGAGGTCCTGGCCGTAGAGCGTCCCCGACGCGGGATCGGCGACGATGCAGGTGAGCGCCGACGGCGACACGTGGAGCCTTTCGAACGCCCCCGGAAGGCCGGTGATGGCGCTGTCGAAGCGGACGAGCGCCGAGAACTTCAACGGGCTCCCGCCCCGGTTCGCCACGACGAGGTCCCGGACCTCGCGCCGATCCTCGAGCAGCGTCGAGGACAGCGACCGTGGCTCGATGTCGATGACGGGGGGTGTGAGCCCGGTTCCGGTCAGGGCGAGATCGAGCTCGGGGTTGTCCGCGTCGCTCGTCGCGATGCGGAGCGTCCCGGCGAAGCTTCCCGCCGTCACCGGGGTAAAGGTCACCGTCACGGGAGCCGAGGCGCCCGGGGGAATCGCGATCGACGTGATCGAAGGGGAGAACTCCGCGACGTCGCTCCGGACGCTCGGGACGTCGAGGACCTCCGTCCCGACGTTCTGGATGATGATGCGCTGGGCGCGCGTCCTGCCGACGAAGAGCTCCCCGAAATCGAGCCGATCCGCGCGCCCGCTGTACCGCAGCGTCACGGTATGCCTGTTGACGCCGCAGAAGACGCCGACCGAGTTGGTGTTGAGGACCTCGACCCTCACGATGCCGTCCGCCGCCGACGCCGCGAACGCGGCGGCGTCGATGGGAAAGGTCCCCTCCGCCGGGACCGTGCAATCGGTGCCCGTGGCGCCGACGATCCCGACCGGGCTCCCCTCGACGAGCACCGTGGCGCTCTCGGACGGCAGGGAGAAGTCCCCCTCGGCCTTGATCGAGACCGTGGCGGCGCCGGTCGGTGGAGAGGTGATCGGCAGCAGATGGATCGTGCGGGCTCCGTCCGTCGTGTAATCGATCGCGGAGGTGACGACGAGCGGCTCGCCGACGACGCGCGCGCGCGGGATGCCGTTCACGTGGACCCGGACCGGGATTTCGAAGCTCTTCCTCAGAGGATCGTTGGTCGTCACCGAGAGGCCTGCGTCGTACGTCCCCGAGTTCAACCCAAGGGTCTCTATCGTGACGGTGACCGGCGCCGCTCCGGACGGGGGCACGGCCCCCGCGGCGGGCGCGACGCTCACGAAGGAGAAGGAGGTGCGGTAGCGGGCGAAATCGCTTCCCCCTTCACCCTGCGCGAGGTAGATCGACGGCGCCGTCCCCGGCAGCCAGGCGAGCCCGCCGTCGTCGAGCGTGAAGAAGGGAATCGTCGCGACCTTCCACGCGCCGGAGTCGATCGCGTACCGGTAGAGGTTCGTGCCGCCGTAGGACCCGTACGCGAAGTACTCGCGGCGCCCGGGATCGATGGTGGCGCCGAGAACGGCTCCGCCCGGCACCGGCGGCAGGCCGGTCCAGCGATCGGAGGCGATGTCGTACGTCGCGAACCCCGTCTCGCCGTTCCCCTGGTGGCCGAAGAGGGCGCCGTCGAGGTGACGGAGGCCGCCCCACGGGGTGAACTCGAAAGGGGGATCGGCGAGCGGCGTCGTCACCGCCGCCGCCGGATCGAGCCTGACGAAGGTCGTCCCGCTGGCGAGGTAGAGGTAGCGGCTGCCGTCGGAGGCGATGTCGCCCGTGCCGATGCCGATCGGCCCCGGCATCGCGGTCCATGCGTTCGTGGCGATGTCGTAGACGCCGAGGAGCGTGCCGTTGTCGGCGTACGCGGTGTAGATCTTCCCGTTCAGAATCGCCGCGCCGCAGTTGTTCGTGGCCCGGACCGGCGCCGGCGTGAGCTGCTGCCAGGCGCCCGTCGCGCCGACGTAGCGGAAGAAGGCATTGGCGTCGCTTCCCTGCGCGTAGACGTATCCCGCGATCGGATCCTCGACGACGCACGTGATGGGGCCGGGGGACGGGTTCAGCGGCTCGAAGTCCCCGGGGATCGCCTCGAATCGGGCGGGGGATCCCCTGCCTTCGGGAGTGGAGGGAGCCCCCGGCGTCGCGTTGCTCGACGGGCGGGGATTTCCGTTGCCGAGGCCGGCGAAGGACGTCGAGACGGCTCCCGGCGTGTGCGATCGGACGATGATCGAGTAGTCGAGCCCGCTGTCCCCGGCGTTCCCAATCGTCAGCGTCCGCACGTCTCGGTCCCCCTCGGTCAGCGTCGTCTCGATCGCCGCCGGCGACGCCGTCGCAATCGGAGGCGGCTCCCCCTTCCCGGAGAGGGCCACGGTCAGGACGCCGTTCGATCCGTCGTTGCTCACGATCGTCAGCGTGCCGGCGGCATCCGAGGCCGCCGTCGGCGTGAACCTGACGGTGAGGATCTGGAAGCTCCTCGGCGCGACGCGGACCGAGGCAAGATCCGGTGCGAAGAGGGAGGAATCGCTCGTGATCGAGAGGACATCGAGGAGCTCACTCCCGGTGTTCTGGATGAGGAGCGTGAGCGTCCGGTCGTCACCCACGGGCACCGACCCGAAGTCGAGGTGCTCGGAAGAGCCCCGGTACGTCAGGCGCACGAGATGGCTGTTCTCCGGGCAATTCGCCGCGGCGTCGACGGAGTTCTGCACCGTGATCTCGAGGACGCCGTCGGCCGCCGCCGCCTCGAGCGCGGCGTCGCTGACAGGGAAGACCGCCGACGCGGTGGCGCAATCGGTGCCGATGCCGCCGATCGAGCCGAGGATCGTCCCCTCGACCGCGAGAGTCGCCGTTTCGGTCGGATCCCCGAAATCGCCGTTGGCGATCAGCTCGGCCGTCCCGGCGCCGCCGGGAGGCACCGTGATCGGGAAGCGATGGGTCGTGAGGGCGCCCCGCGTGAAGAAGGATCGGTTCGACTCGAGGATGATGAGCGGGCCCGTGAGCTTGATCCTCGGGACGCCGATGACCGTCAGCGTGGACGGGACGACGAGAAGCGGGCGCACCGGGTCGTCCGACAGGATGTCGATGTCGTTCGCGTACGTTCCCGAGAAGAGCCCCGTGCTGTCCACCGCGACGTCGACGTCGACCGAGCCGAACGGGGGAACGGTTCCCGTGGCGGGGGTGAGGGCCAGGTACGTCGGCAGCGTGCCGAACGTGACGCCGACCGGGCCTCCCAGGCCCGTCGCGACGCGCGCGATGGTGCCCGTGCCGATGTCGACGGAGTCGAGCGTGCCGGCGCTGAACTCCGTCACGAAGATGACTTGGCCGTCGGCGCTCAGCGTCAGGCTCCCCGGGTGATCGAGGCCCGCGACGACCGGCCTCACCGTCCCCGTCGCGAGCGCGACGGCGTCGATCGATCCGCCTCCGGACTCGGCCACGTAGGCGATCGTCTCCGAGGGATCGAGGACGACGGCCACCGGCCCGTTCAGCCCCGAGGCGACGGCGGAGAGCTTCCCGGTCGCGAGATCGACCCTCACGAGCGCGGCGTCGCCCGTGTCCGCGATGTACGCCGTGTCGCCGGCGGCGTTGATCGTGACCCCGTTCGGCCCGACGAGGCTCGAGACGACGGGGGTCGCGGCGCCGCTGAGGAGGTTCACCCGCACGAGCCGGTTCGTGGTGGTGTCGGTCACGTAGAGCGACTCGCCGTTCGGGCTCAGCGCGAGGCCGTTCGGGAAGCTGAGCCCCGCGGCGATGACGCGGATCGATCGCGCCACGAGATCGAGACCGACGACCTCCCCGCTGAGGGACTCCGCGACGTAGACGACGTTCCCCCCGGCGCTCACGACGAGGCCCTTGTTCGGCCCGGCGAGGCCGCTGGCGATGCGGGTGACGGCGCCGCTCGTCGTGTCGACCGACGAGAGCTCCCCCGACGAGAACTCGGTGACGAGCGCCACACCCGGGCCGATGGGCGAGCCGGAGGCCGCGGCGGCCCGCGCGAAGGGGAGCGGCGCCGCGCGGAGGGTGAACGAGAGCGGGCTCCCTCCGGCGTTCGAAAGCGTCAGGGTGTCGTGCTCCGTCATCCCTTCCACGAGCGTCGTCGAAAGCGCCGCGGGAGCGGCGCTGGCCACGGGGGCCGGGAGCGCCGTCCCCGCGAGGGGAAGCGTGACCCGCGGCGTATCGGGATCGTCGCTCGAAATGGTGAGGGTGCCGCGGAAGTCGCCGACGGCCGGCGGCTCGAACTCGACGCGGACCGTCCGCGCCGTCCCCGGCGCGAGGCGCACGGACGCGAACGCCGGACGGAACGAGGCGTCGTCGCTGGCGATCGAGGTGACGTTCAGGATGTCGGTCCCCAGGTTCTCGATCGTGAGGTCGATCGATCGCGTGAGGCCGACGAAGAAGGAGCCGAAGTCGAGGGCGCGTGCGAGCGTCCGGTACGTCAGCTTCACGGCGTGCGAGTTGACGGCGCAGACGATACCCACGTCGTTCGTGTTCCGGACGTCGACCGTGACGACGCCGTCGGCCGCCGCGGCCGCGAGGGGCGCCGCGTCGATCGGAAAGGTCAGTGTCGCGGGGAAGCAGTCGGCTCCGGTCAGGCCAATCGTTCCGACGACGGCCCCCTCCACCGACATGGTGGCGCTCTCGAGGTTGTTCCCGTAATCTCCCGTCGCCGTCAGCTCGAGGGTCCCCGACCCGATCGGGGGGTCCGACACCGGGAACCGGTGGAGCGTCGTGGCGCCTGCCGTGAAGTACGCGGCGACGTCGGGGGCCGACTCCACCGTTCTCGCGACGACGATGTCGGGGGCGTTGCGCACGGTGAGCGTCGCCGGGACGCGCGCGACGGCCGCCTGCCCGCCGGCGTCCACGCGGAGGCTTCCCTGGTAGACCGCGGCGGACGACCCGGTCGCATCGAAGGCGACGCCGAAATCCGCCGTGCCTCCCGCGGGGATCGTGGCGTGCCTCGGAGCGACGTCGAGCCACGTGTGAAGGAGCGCCGAGCCGATGCGGAAGGCGTCGAACTCGATCAGCGCCGGGCCGGTGAAAGACTCCGGGATCGTCTCCCGGATGACGAGCCGCACCGTCCGTCCGGCGAACGGCGTGAGGTCGACCGATCGCCGCTGCCACCCGAGGTCGGTGTACGGGCGGCCGTTCAGCTTGATCTCGAGGTGCACGACGGGGGCGAGGAGCGCTCCGTTGTTCGGATCTTCGATCCGCGCGTCGTAGACGCGCGGGAACGAGATCGGCAGCCCGAGGCTGTCGAACTGGATGCGGTCGTAGTAGCTCAGCTCGGCGGCCAGCGTCGCCGCCGGCACCTGGATGCTCTGCGAAAGGGTGTAGATGAGGCGCGATTCGCCGTCGAACGCGTTCACCGCGTCGAAGGTCCCCTCGAGCGGCCGGCTGTTCCCGAAGAACCCGGAGCCGGCGCGCGCGGGGGTCCACCCCTGCCCGGTGCGGCGGCCGTTCGTGATCGCGCTCCACCCGCTGAAGTTCCCGGTCTCGAACCCTCCGTTCGACACGACCGGTGGAGGCGGGAACGAGGTGATGGACGCCGTCCCCTGCTCGGGCGCGAGATCGACGTCGAGATCGGCGGCGCCGGGATTCGTGAGGGTGAGCGTCGCGGTCGCCATCTCCCCCGTTCGAAGCGACGCGCTGAGCGCGGCCGGCGACGCGGCGAGCGCCGGCGCTGGAATGGCGACGCCGTGGATCGCGACGGCGGGGCCGGGGGCGTTCCCCGCGTCGCTCCCGATGACGAGCGACGTGGCGAGCGCCGAGGGGGCCGCCGGCGCGTAGGTGGCCGTGACGAGGATCCGGCCACCCACCGGGAGGGTGAACGAGGCCGGAGCGAACGAGACGGCGGGATCGCCGGCCGCGATCGACGCGACGTGCAGGTCGTCGGTGCCGGTGTTGGCGACGGTGAACGAGGCGACCGACGCGAACCCGGCGAAGACGGTGCCGAACTCGATCGACCGGGGCTCGACGTCGATCGCCGAAGCCCCCGTCACGCCGAGCGTCACGTCGTGCCGGGCCTCGGGGCTCGCCGGGTCGTTGTTCTCGACGACGACGCTTCCCAGGTAGGTCCCCACCGAAAGGCGGCCCGCGTCGATCTTGACGGCGATCTCCTGGCTCTCCCCCGCAAAGAGCCGCCCGCTCGAAGGGGAAGTGGTCAGCCACTGGGCGAGAGGGATCAGCCTCACGGCGAGCCGGTCGTGGACGTACGGCTCGTTGAACGCGATCTGGAGAGCGTCCGTCTGCGTCCCGTCCTGGAGCCCCACCGTCGCGATGTTGGTCGGCCCCGTCATCGCGAGATAGCGGAAGGAGATCTCCCCGGTGTCCCTCAGCGTGACCTGGAACGTGTACACGCCTCCGCCGCTGAAGCGGGGCGTCGCCGTGTACTGCACGGTGAACGAGCTGCCGTCGGCGACGTAGACGGCGCGGCCCGTCCCCTTGAAGTCGAGGTCAGCCCAGAACGGGGCGACGAGGTTCGCGGGCGCGTTGGCGCTCGGGAGCGAGACGTTCTGGCCGGAGGCGAGAGTGCTCGTGAAGGTGAGGTACCCGTCCGTCGCGACGCGCACCGTGTCGAAGAGGCCGCCGTAGAAGGGGAACTTGAAGCCGAGGGCGATGGGCGACGAGAACTGGGTGTCGCCCGTCATCCCGGCGATCGGCGTGCCGGTCGACGCCAGATCGGACCACGCGAAGGGGGGCTCGCCGGGCTCATCGCTGTCGACGTACCGGTAGCCGAACGGATCGGGGCCTCCGGCGCCGGCCGCCGTGGCATCTCCCGCGGCGTTCGCGCTCGCAGGGAGCGCGAGCTCCGGGACGGGGATGCGCCAGTCGAGCGTCCCGAGCCCGGCGTTGCGGATCGTGAGGGGCCGCGTCACCGATGCTCCCGTGGGAAGCGACTCGGTGAACGACGCAGGTGAGGTCGCGATCGTCGGCGGCGGGAGGGTCGTGGCCGACGCCGCGTTGCTCACCGGGCCGCGGTTCCCGAACTCGTCGATCGCTTCGAGCGCCAGATAATACGTCGTCCCGGCGAGGAGACCGGTCACCTCCATCGCCTGGGGCGACCCGGCCGGTCCCGGCCTGGGAGCGCCCGTCGCTCTGGTCGCGGCGTCGAAGCTCGACGCGTCGATCGGCGACGTCGCGAAGCGCACGTCGTACGAGGCCGCCGTCCCCGACGATCCGTCGTCGCCGGTCGCGGTGAAGGAGAGGAAGATCGAGCCGCTCGTGGCGCCGGTCGCCGCCAGATCCGCGATGGCCCCGGGGGGGGTGGTGTCCTGCCCGAGGAGGGGCGCGAAGGCGTTCAGGCGCGCTCCCGTCGCGATGAAGCCGGTGAGGCTGGGAAGGGGATCGGCCTTCACCAGGAGGAGGTCGCGCGCGGCGAGGGCCGAAAGGGACGGGGCCGCTCCGAAGAGAAGCGCCGCCGCCCCGGACACCATCGGGGTCGCCATCGACGTCCCGCTCTTGAAGCCGTACCCGCCCGGGACGGTGCTGAGGATGTCCACCCCCGGCGCGGCGATGTCGACGGTCGTGGGGCCGTAGTTCGTGAAGGAGGCCTTCTCGTCGTTGTCGTCGGTCGCGGCGACGGCGATGATGTTCGGCGCGTCGTAGGCGGCCGGATACGCCGGGATCGCGTCGTCGTTGGTGCCGTTGTTTCCCGCGGCGGCGACGAAGAGGATGTCGGCCGCGGCCGCCGACTGGATGGCCTCGAGCAGCGCGCTCGTGAACTGGGAGCCGCTCCAGGAGTTGCTCATCACGCGGACGTGGAGGCTCGTGGCGTAGTCGATCGCCCGGATGGCGTTCGAGGTGAACCCGCTCCCCGAGGCGTCGAGGAATTTCAAGGGAACGATGCTGACCTGCCAGCACACCCCCACGACGCCGACGCCGTTGTCGCCGATCGCGCCGATTGTCCCCGACACGTGCGTCCCGTGGCCGTTGTCGTCGGACGGATCGTTGTCGTCGTTCGCGAAGTCCCAGCCGTGCACGTCGTCAATGAGCCCGTTCCCGTCGTCGTCGATGCCGTTCCCCGGAATCTCACCGGGGTTCGTCCAGATGTTGGCCTCGAGATCGGGATGGTGGAGATCGATGCCGGTGTCGATCACCGCGACGAGGGCGCCGCGTGAGCCGGTGGTGAGGTCCCACGCCTGCTCGGCGTGGATGTCGGCGCCGGGCTTGCCTCCGGTCTGGCCGGCGTTGTGAAGGCCGTAGAGCTGCGGGTAGCCCGGATCGTTCGGCGCGATCGCCGTCTGGACGACGTAGTCCGGCTCGGCGTACTCGACCTTCGGGTTCCGCCGCAGGCGCGCGATCGCCTCCTCGGTGGAGAGGCCCGGGGGGAGCTTCCAGTGCTCCGCGCCGCTGCGGAAGGTGTGACGGCGCGTGGCGCCGAGCTCCGCGCGGAGGCTCTCGTGATCGCCCGGCGTCGCCCGCGACTTCAGCTTGACGATGACGGTGCCGGCGGCGTGAGGCCCGTAGATCGCGCCGGCTCCAGCCCGTCCGGCGCCCGCGGCCGACGCGCTGGACATCGAGGCCCACGCGATCGACAGGGCCAGGATCGCCCCGGCGACCACAAATATGCTGGAAGACAGACGCCGCGCCCGTTTCCGGGCGCACGAACGCTGCATCCCCCTCACCCTTCCCCGGCCTGCCCTGGCCGCGCTTTGAGCCAAGTATAGACCGAAGAGCCTCTTGCGGCCCTCGTTTGACGGCGGCCGATGCGGCGGGATAGCCTCACGAAACGAGGCCCCATGACCACCCCGCGCGAGAAACTTCGGCATTTCATCGAGGAGAAGTGCCTCCTCCACCGTCCGGAGGGGATCACCCTGGCGTCCGGGAAGATCTCGAACTACTACCTCGATTGCCGTGTCGCGGTGTTGGACCCGCGAAGCCTTCCGTTGGTCGCGGAGATCGTGCTCGAAAGGATCGGAAACCTCCCCGAGAAGCCTGGCGCCATCGGCGGGGCCATCGTGGGCGCGGTGCCGATCACCGCCGCCGTCGTCCAGCTCAGCGCGCTCCGCGGGACGCCCATCGCGGGGTTCATGGTCCGGCGCGAGGTCAAGACGCACGGAACCCAGAAGAAGATCGAGAACCCTCCCGCCCGGGGCACGAAGGTGGTGATCGTCGAGGACGTCGTCACGACCGGCGGCTCCACGCTCGACGCGATCGCCTCGGCGGAGGAGGCCGGGCTGAAGGTCGTCGCGGTCATGCCGCTCGTCGATCGCGAGGAGGGTGGAGGCGAGGCGATTCGGAAGCGCGTCCCCCTCGCCTCGTACCAGCCGCTGTTCGTGAAATCCGACTTCGCCGCCCTGCGCGACCCGTAGGCCGCCGGCAGCGGTGAACGACCGCGCGATCCTCTACACCGTCGCCTTCCTGCGCGCGCTCGCCACCGGAATGATCGGCGTCCTCGCCGGCGTCCACCTCGCGCGAGTCGGCCTCACCCCCGCCGCCATCGGCGGCATCGTCGGCGCGGGCCTCGCGGCCGGCGCGGTCGCCGCCCTCGTCGCCGCCGTCGCGGCCGATCGCCTCGGCCGGCGGCGGATGCTCATCGCCCTCTCGCTCCTGGGCGCGGCGGGCGGCGCGCTCTTCGCGCTGGGCGAGGACCCGAGCCTGCTCGGCGCGGCCGCGTTCCTCGGCATGCTCAACGGGATGGGGCGCGATCGCGGCGCCGCGCTCGTGATCGATCAGGCGATTCTCCCGGCCACGGCCGCGGACGCCGAAAGAACGCGCGCCTTCGCGTGGTACAACGTGCTCCAGGACATCGGCCACGCCCTCGGCGGCCTCGCGGCCTCGACGCCGGCCTGGCTCGCCCGATCCGGCGTCGCCTCCGAACCGGCGTCGTTCCGGATCGCGATCGGCCTCTACGCGGCGATCCTGTTCGCCACGGCCATCCTCTACACCGGGCTCTCGCCGGCGATCGAGGCCGCGGGGGATCGTCGCCCGGTCCGCCTCGCCCCCGAGAGCCGCCGCGTGCTCGTCCGCATCTCCTCCCTCTTCGCCCTCGACAGCCTCGGCGGGGGCTTTCTCACGGCCGCGCTCCTCTCCTTCTTCTTCTACGAGCGCTTCGGAGTCGGCGTCGCCGAGATCGGGCTCCTCTTCTTCGGCGCGCGGGTCGCGAACGCAGGCTCTCATCTGGCCGCGGCCTGGCTCGCGAAGCGGATCGGCCTCGTCAACACGATGGTTTTCACGCACATCCCGTCGAGCCTCCTCCTGCTCACCGTGGCGTGGGCTCCGTCGTTTCCGATCGCGGCCGTGCTCTTCCTGCTCCGGGAGGGGCTCGTCGAAATGGACGTCCCGACGCGCCAGTCGTACGTGATGGCCATGGTCCGCCCCGAGGAGAGGACGTTCGCCTCCGGCGTCACGAACCTGGTGAGGATGGGGGCGTGGGCGGTGGCCCCCTCGTTCGCGGGGCTCTTCATGTCGGGGGTGTCGCTCGCGATGCCGCTCTTCGCCGGCGCCGGGCTCAAGATCGGCTACGACATCCTGCTCTACGCGGCCTTCCGCCGCCTGAAGCCTCCGGAGGAGGTGTCGCCCGCCGCCTGACGGCCCGTCAGGCGCGGTGGATGCGCTCGAGCTTCTGCTGATGCGTGAGGCGGTGGAAGAGCCTCAATTCCCGGGGCCGCGCGGCGGCGGGAAGGGCGCGGACGTGGTCGAGGTACCTCACCGCGAGGGCCGCCGCGTCGCGGTAGCGCCCGCGGACCTCGCGATCGTCGTCGTCGTACTCGTTCTTGTCGAAGAGATGGTGCCGCACCCACGCGCGGTCGGACGCCGCGAGCCGGCTCACGCCGCGGAGCCGCGCGACGAAGATCTCGAGGGTGAGCGCCTTCGTCACGTTCGCGTGCAGCTCGAGCTCGAGGAGCGACATCGCCCCGCGAGCGCGGTGCCGGTCGGCGATGGTGAGGAAATGGTCGAGCTCCTCCACCAGCGTCGCGAAGTCGTCCACGTTCTCGTCGCCGAGGTGGCGCGACGGATCCCGCCGCTCGAGATTCCGGATCAGCCGATCGGGGTAGTAGAGCGCCACGCGGACGCCGCCCGCCTCCTCGCGGACAAGGGTGCGCGCCGTCCGCTCCTCCTGGGCGCCGCCCCACGCGCCGATCTTCTGCGCCACCTCGCGCCCCTCGTAGAAGCGCGCGTACCCCTCGTCGCCGATGATGAACGGGGCGATGTCCGGAAGGCCCGTGTCGAGATCGTACGTGCGCTCGATGAGCGCGCGGAGAGTGAGGATGAGCGGCGGCGCGGGAGTGCCGGCCGTCAGTGGGGCCTCCCGGTCGGCGTGTAGCTGAACGCGGCGCCGTCCCAGTCGATGGCGAGCGTCGAGTAGCTCACGTGGACGCGCGCCTGCTCGAGGACGCGGGCGAGCGTCACCGGGTCGAGCGCCCTCTTTCCCTCGCGCGCCTCTCGCAGCCAGCCGAGGAGCTCGGCCGTCTCGCGGATGTCGCGGCTCTCGTCGCGCTTGAGGCGCTTGCTGACCTCGATGTTGCACACCGAGTTGATGAGGCGCGCCAGCGGCCGCGCGCCGTACTCGGGGCTGTACCCCTGGCGGATCATCTCCTCCCGCGCCGCGGGGGTCAGGCCGAGGGCGATCCCCTGCATCTCCCGGTACCGGTTGGCGATCTTCTCGAACTCGAGGTCGAAGATGCGCTCGACCGACGCCCTCGAGAGCGGGCGGAAACGGATGACGCTGACCCGGTTCACGAACTCCGGGCTGAGCACCTTCTTGAGATCCTGCACGACCTCGCGGTGCTTGAACTCGTCCGCGGCGGCCGCGTCGCCGAACCCTATCGGCTGCGTCGAGGTCTGGAGGCGCGAGTAGCCGATGTTCGACGTATAGATGAAGAGCGTGTTGACGAAGTGGAGCGTGTCGCCGTGGTTGTCCATCGTCGTGCCGCGATCCATCAGCCCGAGGAAGAACTTCCGGAGCTGCGGGTGCGACTTCTCGACTTCGTCGATCAGGATGACGGAGAGCGGCGCCCCGGAGGCCCGCTCGTAGAACTCGGTGAGGATCCCCTCCTCGTCGCTGCGGATGAAGCCGCGGGCCGCCCCCTTCAGCTCGTTGATGTCGGAGGGGTACGTGTACTGCGGCCCCTCGAGGAGGAGGAACGGGACCTCGATCCCCCATCTCCCCTGGAGAGCCCGCACCAGGCACTCGGCGAGGTGGTTCTTCCCGACTCCCGTCGGCCCGACCAGGAAGAACGACGCGGGGCGGTTCAGGTTCTGCGTCCCCGTCGCGTACAGCGAGAGCTCGTCGCACAGCGCCGAGACCGCGTCGGGCTGATCGACGACCACGCGGTTCAGCTCGGCGCGAAGGGCCGGCACGTCGAGGTTCGAGAAGAGGACGAGGCGCTCGTAGAGGGACAGGAGGTCCCGCCTCGGAAGGGCCTCCGCCCCGAGGACCTGCGGCGATCGAGGGTCGGCGCGCTCCGCGAGGGGCGCCTTCGAACCGCCGCGCGTCTCGCGCGGAGGCACGACCTCGTCGATGAGCGCATCGGGGTCGAGCGGCGGCGACAGCGGAGGCGCGGGGGCCGTTCGCGTCACGGCGGGGGCGCTCACGGAGCCGCTCGTGCTCGACGATCCGATGGGCTCGAAGATCTTCAGGCCCCGGAGGAGGTTCGCGTAGACTCCGAAACGCGAGGCGCACTGCTTCAGGAAGACGACCTCCTCCTCGATCGGCATGGGCCCCATCCGGTTCTGCCGGAAGTAGTCGCGGAGGCGGCGGTCGTCGGCGAGGTGCTGGAGGAGATCCGACGCGAGGTGGTAGCACCTCACGCCGAGCTGCCGGAGGTCGAGCCCCTGGTAGTCCTGGCGGCCGAAGAGGCCGACGTCGTAGAGGCACTTGTCGCCGACGACGCGGACGTCGTCGGGGATGCTGCGGATCTGGTGGATCGCGTCGGCCGGGATCTCGTCATCGCGGCGCGACAGCTCCGAGATCGAGTGGAAGACGGCGCTCGGCTCCTGCCCCATGATCTGGTCGAGCCGGCGGCCGCTGTACAGGTCGTTCAGGAGCAGCGCGTGATTCGTGACGATGTCGGTGAGATGCGTCAGCTCCAGCTCATCCATCCGGAGCTCGGGATCCAGATTGCGGACAGCCTCGCGGATTCTCCGTTCGACCCCTTCCCTGTCGGGAAGATCGAGCTTCGAGACCTCCCTCATGACTCACCCGAACCGTCCCGGGTCGGAAGAATGTCCACGAACGTTCAGGGTACGTCCGTGTTGCCCATCTCCGTCCCGCGGGCGGGATGTGTCCGAATATACGGGCGCGATCTGAACTCAGCAACGAGCACTTTCGATCGCATCTTTCGAGCCCTCGGCGCTTGACTCCTCCCCCGAATTCCATTACAGTTGGCACTCGCATAGCTCAAGTGCTAACAACGACTCCTAAGTTCTTCTCTTGAGTCAACTTAATTACCGCACGGAGGGAATCAACATGAAGGTGAAGCCACTCTACGACCGCGTCCTCATCAAGCGGCTCGAGGCGAGTGAGAAGGTCAAGGGCGGGATCATCATCCCCGACACCGCGAAAGAAAAGCCGATGGAGGGGAAGGTCGTCGCCGTGGGCTCAGGCAAGCTCGACGACAACGGCAAGCGCGTCCCGATGGAAGTGAAGGTCGGCTCGAAGATCCTCTTCGGGAAGTACGCCGGCACCGAGATCAAGATCGACGACGAAGAGCACATCATCCTGCGCGAGGACGAAATCCTCGGCATCATCGAGTAAGGGGAGGAATTTCAAACATGCCAGCCAAGAACATTGTGTACGCCGAGGATTGCCGGCAGGCCGTCCTCCGCGGCGTCAACAAGCTCGCCGACGCCGTCAAGGTGACGCTCGGCCCCAAGGGCCGCAACGTCCTCCTCGAGAAGAAGTTCGGATCGCCGACCAGCACCAAGGACGGCGTGACGGTCGCCAAGGAGATCGAGCTCGAGGACCCGAAGGAGAACATGGGCGCGCAGATCGTCCGTGAGGTCGCGAGCAAGACGAGCGACGTCGCCGGCGACGGCACCACCACCGCCACCGTTCTCGCCCAGGCGATCCTCCGCGAGGGGATCAAGTCCGTGACCGCGGGCGCCAACCCGATGGACCTCAAGAAGGGGATCGAGCAGGCCGTCACGTGCGTGACCGAGGAGATCAAGAAGCTCTCCAAGAACGTCACCGGCAAGGCGATCGCGCAGGTCGGCCGCATCTCCGCCAACAACGACGAGACGATCGGCACCATCATCGCGCAGGCGATGGAGAAGGTCGGCAAGGACGGCGTCATCACGGTGGAAGAGGCGCGCTCCATGGAGACGACGCTCGACGTCGTCGAGGGGATGCAGTTCGATCGCGGCTACCTCTCCCCCTACTTCGTGACCGATGCCGAGAGGATGGAGTGCGTTCTCGAGGACGCGTACATCCTGATCCACGAGAAGAAGATCTCGAACATGAAGGATCTCCTCCCCGTGCTCGAGCAGATCGCCCGTCTCGGCAAGCCGCTCCTGATCGTCGCCGAGGACGTCGAGGGCGAGGCCCTCGCGACGCTGGTCGTCAACAAGCTCCGCGGCACGCTCCACGTCGCGGCCGTGAAGGCGCCGGGCTTCGGTGATCGCCGCAAGGCGATGCTCGACGACATCGCGGTCCTGACCGCGGGCAAGTGCCTGACCGAGGATCTCGGCATCAAGCTCGAGAACATCAAGGTCGAGGACCTGGGCCGCGCCAAGAAGATCACGATCGACAAGGACAACACCACGATCGTCGAGGGCAAGGGCAAGTCGGCCGACATCGAGGGTCGCGTCAAGCAGATCCGCATGCAGATCGAGGAGACGACCTCCGACTACGATCGCGAGAAGCTCCAGGAGAGGCTCGCCAAGATGGTCGGCGGCGTCGCGATCATCAAGGTCGGCGCGGCGACCGAGACCGAGATGAAGGAGAAGAAGGCGCGCGTCGAGGATGCGATGCACGCGACCAAGGCGGCTGTCGAGGAGGGGATCGTCCCCGGCGGCGGCATCGCCTACCTTCGCGCCATCCCGGCCGTCGACAAGCTCAAGGGCGGCAACGACGACATCCAGACGGGCATCAACATCGTGAAGCGCGCTCTCGAGGAGCCGCTCCGGCAGATCGCGAACAACGCCGGCTACGAGGGCTCCGTCGTCGTCAACGAGGCCAAGGGTCGCAAGAAGACCGAGGGCTTCGACGCCTACGAAATGAAGTGGGTGGACATGTTCGAGGCCGGCATCATCGACCCGACCAAGGTCACCCGCACCGCTCTCGTCAATGCGTCGTCCATCGCGGGCCTCATGCTCACGACCGAGGCGCTCATCCACGAGCTCCCCGAGGACGAGAAGAAGATGCCGCAGATGCCGCACGGCGGCGGCGGTGGGATGTACTGAAGCAGACCTCGGAAGCGTTCGGCTCCAACTAAGAACCCGCCCCACGGGAGGAATCAGCCCGGGGGCGGGTTTTTTGTTGGGAGCTACTGGCACGTCCCCGTGTTCAGGAACACGTGGCACGGCCGGCTCGACGGCGGGTGTTCGTTGCCGAGCGTCCCCTGACCGTACGACCCTTCCTCGCTCTGCGTCTGCGCCGTGACGATGAAGTAGAGGGCCGTGCCGGGCAGGAAATTGGCCGGCTCGGGAATCGAGACCTGGGTCGCGCCGCCGGTCGTGCAGGTGTCGGGGAGATGATTCGTGAGCCCCTGCCCCATCCGGAAGTACCGCCCCATGTAAACGGCGTAGTCGCCCCCGGCGCACGTCGGGGGGACGGGGCCCCATCGGAGGTTGACGGTGAACGGGAAGGGATTGGACTGGTCGATCTCGAGGAATGAGGGATGCCCCGGAGGCGGCCCCGGCGCGACGCCGAACACACTGACACGGCCGAGAGGCGCCACGGGGCCCACGGAAAAAGCCGGCGCTCCGGCAGCCCACTCGGGGAAACCATCGCCGTCAAGATCGCCGATTGAATCGAAGGCGATCCCGAATCCCTCTCCCGGCGTCTGCCCCGCGACGCGGCACAGCTCGAGGCCGCTCCCGTTCGAGAAGACCGACAGCGATCCCGGAAGTCCGCTCGCCGGCTCTCCCGGCGCGCCGACGATGAGGTCGGGGACGACGTCTCCCGTGACATCCTTCGTGCCCCCCGTCGCGGCGCCGAAGGAGTCGCCCTGGATCGTGGTGTGGTGGACGAAGATCTCGGAGGCCGTCGCCCCTGAGAAGACGCGCACCTCGCCGCCGTGCTGGCCGGGGGCGAAGAGCGCGTTCGGCGCGCCCGCGGCTAAATCGGCGAGACCGTCGCCGTCGATGTCCCCGAGCGCCGCTACCGAGGCGCCGAAGTGATCTTCGGTGAAGTTGCCCGTCAGTTTCCTCGTAGGCGACCCGGTGGGCAGGACGATCTCGTACACCGCCCCCGCGTTGTTGAAGGTCGTCGCGGCGTTCGTCACATCCACGCCGGGCGCGCCGACGAGGAGGGCCGGCGTATTAGGGGGGCCCGGGTCGATCGTGCCTCGGATGAAGGCGACCGAGGTGCCGAAACGATCCCCCGCCAACTGCCCAAACAAATGGGGCGTTGCGAGGTCGCCCGTCGCTCCCGAGAAGACGAAGACCGCTCCTGAATCGGGCTGCATCCCCGCCGCATGAGGCGCGCCGGCGGCGAAATCGGGGATCCCATCGCCGTCAATATCGCCCAACCCGACGATGGCCGAGCCGAGCTGGGCCCCGCTCTGCTGGCCGACGACGTCGTAGATCACGCCGCCGTTCGCGCCGGAGATCGCGAAGATGCACCCTCCGCCCGGCCCCACCGATTCGGTAGCCCCGACGAGAAAATCGGGCACACCGTCGCCGTTGATGTCGCCGAGGGCCGCGATCGCCGAGCCGAACTCGCTCCCGACCGGCCCGGGCTCCTTGTACAGGAGGGTTCCGTCCCGGCCCGATAAGACGTAGACGGCAGGAGACTGTAAGGGCACCGGATTGGCCGCCGGCGCTCCGACGGCGAAGTCCGGGAAGCCGTCGCCGTTCACGTCGCCGATCGTGGCGACGGCGGATCCAAACCCCTGGTTCGGGACGGTGCCCGTCACCTGGTAGCGCGGCGTGCAGTCGGCCGCCCGCGCGGGGGTGACGATTATCGGAACGAAACAGCCTGCGAGGGAGAGCGCGAGGACAATCCGGAGGCGGAAGGGGCGGGTCATGAATTCCTCCTTCCCTGGATGTGTTCCCGGACTATACGCCGATTCAGGTATGCGGGCAACGGGTCAGACGGTATCCCGATGCCTGTCGATCCACGCCGCCCACGGCACGAGGAGCCACCCGGCCAGATCGGACCAGGCGACGGCCGCGACGCCCGGCGGCGGGGGACCGAAGATGAGGCCCGCGTAGATCGCGACGAGGAGGACGACGAGGCCGATCAGCGACCACGCTCCGGTGCGATCCCGGGCCCGCGTCGAGGAGGCGTAGACCCACACTCCGGCGGCGAAGAGCGCGCCCTCGACCGCGATCGTCGCGCCCACCGAGTTCCAGAGCCCGAACCCCAGCTTGATGCCGATCCCCGGCGCGATCGGCATGTCGGGGCGGTGCGTGACCACGTCGAGGACCCAGTGGCTCACGACCGCGAGAGCGATCACCCGCGCGCCACGAACGTCGGCCGCGAAATCGAGGCGCGCGCGCTGCGACAGCCAGAGGTAGACGGCCGCGAGGCCGAGCCCCCAGATGCACGCCATGAGCAGGCTGTGCGACCACGGGTAGGCGTCGAAGGCCAGTGGCGTGAAGGCGGTGTTGCCGGGTTCGATCCTCACCCTCTCCCACCCGGCGAGGAGGAAGAAGGGCCAGAGGAGATCGAGAAGGTTCGGCGCCGTCATCAGCCAGGCCAGAGACGCCTTCGGCGCGACGCGCTTGGCCGCGAAGCCGACGGCGAAGTGGCCGAGAAACATCAGCCCCTCACGAGCGTCCCGAGGTGCGACTCGACGGAGGCGGCGAGAGCGTCGAGGTCGTACCCCCCCTCGAGGAGCGAGACGATGCCGGGGCGCGCCGGCAGCCCGGCGGTCGCGGCCATCACCGTGCGCGTCAGATCCGCGAAACCTCCCTCCGTCACCTTCATCCCTCCCAGCGGATCGTCCCGGTGCGCGTCGAAGCCGGCGGAGATCACGATCGCGTCCGGCGCGAAGCGCTCGATCGCCGGAACGACGCGGCCGTCGAAGATCTCGCGGTACCGGTCGTCGCCGCAGCCCGCGGGAATCGGCGCGTTGAGCGTGAACCCCTCCCCCGCGCCGCGCCCCGTCTCGCGCTCGGAGCCGGTTCCGGGGTAGAACGGCCACTGGTGGATGCTGAAGTAGAAGACGCTCGGGTCGTCGTAGAAGAGGGCCTGGGTCCCGTTCCCGTGGTGGACGTCCCAGTCGATGATGAAGATCTTCGCGCGGCCGTGCCGTCTCTGGAAGTGCCGCGCGACGATCGCCGCGCTGTTGAAGAGGCAGAATCCCATCGCGGTGTCGCGCAGGGCGTGGTGTCCCGGGGGGCGCACCGCCGCGAACGCGGCCGAGCAAGCTCCCGACGCGACGGCATCCGCCGCGGCGATCCCCGCCCCGGCCGCGAGACGGGCGATCTCGTACGACCGTTCTGACACCCCCGTGTCCATCGAGTCGAGGATAGGGCTCCCCTGCTCGCACGTCCGCTTCACGCGCGCCACGTAGTCGGCGTCGTGGACCGCGGCGATCGCCTCCGTCGGAGCCGGCTCCGCCGTGAGAGGGGTGAGATCCTTCGCGAGACCGGAGGCGGCGACGCGCGAGGCGATCGCCTCGAGGCGCTGGGGGCGCTCGGGATGCCTGGGGCCGGTGAGGTGTTCGAGGTACCGCGGGTCGCTGACGTACCCGACGGAGCGCATCGGCTAGCGGCTGCTGCCTCCGCCGAAGAATCCCGTCAGCGTGTTGGTGACGGTGACGTCGTCCGGCAGCTTGATCTCGTACTTCGAGACGGCGATCTCGGGATTGATCATGATCTGATCGAAGTCGAGGTGCGTCCGGTCGCCGTCGGCCTCCACGTACTCGATGGCGCGCGGCTGGTTCACCTCCCGATCGAGCCAGATCCGAATCTCGGCGAGGCGCTTCTGGATGCGGCGCCCCTTCGGCTTGAGGACCAGGAGGTCGGTCGCCGCGATCCTGTTGTCGTGGGAGAGCGACATCTCGTACTCGCCGGCCAGATCCTCGAGGACCGATCCGAGTCCGAGGTACTTCACGATCCGCTTGCCGAACCGCGTCTTGATCTCCTCGGCGCGCTTCTCGTGCGGGTAGTACGCCATGACGCCGCGGGCGTCGAGGACGAGGACCTTCTCGGTCGGGGTCTTGTACTCCCAGAGGAACTTGTCGGGCTTGGTGTGGTAGAACTCGCCCGTCTGGATCACCGGCTCCTTGAGGAGGGCGATCGTCTTCACTTCCTTGAAGTGCGCCGAGATCCTCTGGATCCTGTCCTGGGCGCCGTCGAACCGCTGGATGGCCGCCGCCAGCTCCGGCTCCATGGGAACGGGCGCGGGAGCGAGAGGCTCCTGGGCGAAGATCGCCCCGAGGACCGCTGCGGCGACGACGGCGAGGGTCCCGGCGGACAGCAGGGCGTGGCGGTCAGAGACCCGTGCGTTACCCGACTTGTTCAGAGGGCACCTCAAGCGTGGGTGTGATCGTGAAGAGCGTGCAATTTAGCAGAGGAGTACAGGGGGCGCAACGAACGCGGGCCCGCGCGACGCGCGGTCGATCCGGGTACTCTTCGCCATACTGCCGGCTCTTGAGATGCCTCCGGCGTCGTCCCCGTTTCACGCCCCGTCGGGCGACGCAGCCCGCATCGAGATCCTCTCCCGGCCACCGGTATTGGGAATCCTCCGGTTGTGGCGTCACGGTTTCTGTCGACGACAAGCAACGTGACGCCACAGACCGGATGAGGCGCGGTTAATTACCCACGCCTCCTCGGACTTAGCCGGGCGCAGAAGCCACCCTCACCGCCTACGGCAGCGAGACGAACTGCCCCAGGAAGGCGCGCCCGTCGTCGGTGTCCACGCGGGCGAACTTCGACATCGCCCTGCAGACATCGTCGCCACCGAAACCGGCGACGCCGACGACCTCGTTGGTCCCGCGAAGCAGCGCCGGCGCGCCGGCATCGCCGAAGCAGGGTCCACCGTCGCCGAGCACCGGATTTCTGGACAGGACCAGGGGGACCGGCCCGAGGGCCAGGAAGTCTGCCACGGTGGCGAGGCGGGGACCGATCAGGCTGAAGGGGAAGAAGGGCATCCCGGTGCCGCTGAAGTCTCTATCCCCGATGCCGAATCCAACGACGTCGAAGCTCTCGTCGTGAAGGCCGTTGTGCACGTTGAGACTGTCCAGCTCGTGCAACGTCGGCAGCGTGGCCGGGGTAACTCCTGGAACGGCGCTCTTCAGAATCAGCACGCCGAGGCCGGTGTTGTCAGATCGCTGTACGGTCAGCGCGCCAGGGTTGGGGATTGACTGATCCACCTCGATGATGAGCGGGTTGGGGGTGCCGCTCGCATCGATCGGGTCCGTGAAGCCGGCGAAGAACCTGAAGCCCAGCGATTGCAGGACGTTGATGTTTCTCGCCACGATACCAAGGACGAGGACGACGTTGGGCGATATCAGCGCGCCGCCGGTGAGCCCGGGGCCCAGGTGGGTTGCGCCGGGCGGCAGCGCCTTCACCCAAGCCACGTACGGATGCGCGCCGTTGTCGGGCTGGCCGTTCGTGATGGCGAGGATGGGATTCGCGATCAGGAGAGCGATCGCAACGATCAGGAGACGAGAGACGATCAATCGGGCCATTGCCGTTCCCTCCATCATCCCGCGCGAGCGGGGTCAGAGTCTGGTCCGGGGCTGCCACGCGGACGCGCCGCCGAGCCGGCCGGACCGTTGACTGGCGATAGACGCCATCAGCAATAGCAAGAGAGTCGCCACGCGCCGGCGAGAGGGATTGCGCGACGATCATCGCGCAAGAGAAGCGTTTTCGTTGGTCAAACAACCACGGATCAGCTCATGGCGGTGCGGTGGTCTCCGAGAACCAGAGCCCCGCCTCCGATTTCCGGAGGCGCGACGAGACTAGAAGTTCTCGAGGAGGTAGAGATCCGACGTGGAGATGATGCGCGTGATGACCACCGTCCTGGCGTCGGGTGACAGCGCCAGCATGCCCACGTCCTCGTTGTCGGCCATCTCGGCGACCTTGCGCGGCGGCCGCGAGCCCTCGACGGATCTGAGCCAGATCTGTCGCGGATCCCCGGTCGCGTACGCCACGAACTCCCCGCCGCGCGACAGGATGCTCGACTTGGCGCCGTCGGGTATTTCACCGAGCGTCGAGACTCGGCCCGTCGAAATCGAAATCTCTTCGATGCGATCGGGACGCTCGGCCTCCACCCGACCGTCAACCGCCCATGTGCGGTGGATCATCCTGAGGACATCCTCGCTTCGGGTCCATGCCGCGACTTTGTACGACTCGCCGCGTTTCGGCCGGAGAAGATCGCGACTCTGGTTCGTGGCCCGGTCGTAGAGGCGCAGGGCGTGGCCTTCCCTGGTCGCCGAGTCGTACAGGATGTGTCGGCCGGAAGGGGAGGCCGTCACAAGAACGATTCCGTCGCTGCCTTCATCGGTGAAGAGAGGCGTGGGCGAGCCGCCCGAGCGGTCCGCGATCCAGATCGTGCGCGCCTCCTGGACCGCGTTCGCCGCCTCCTGCGGCGATGGAGACACCTGCTTGCACGCGAAGGCGACGACTCCGCCGCCGAGCGGGACGGGCCACAGGCATGAGAGCGAGCTTTCGTCCGTGAGAGGAGTCGACCCGTGACCCGAAATCGGAAGGGGAAGCCAGTTGATGATTCCGACCCCGTTGACGATGTGCGTGAAGAAGATCCCCGTTCCATCGGGATCGAATGCAGGTGTGCCCGCCTCGGCCTGCGTTGAAAAGACTTGATGGCGGGAAACGCCGTCCACTCCGACCTCGAGAAGGTCCTTCGTGGTCGTCGATCTCCTGAACACGATGCGCCTGCCCGCTCGATCCATCGTCGGCGAATCGTCGCCCGTGTAGTCGACGGTGAGGCGCCGTAGATCGCCCTGACCGAAAGCCGGGATCAGGAAGAGGCTCAGACGGAGATCCCTGTACGCGCCTGTGAGAATCGATTGTCCGTCAGCGGCCCATTGATAGTAGAGATTCGGCCTCAGGCCGGAGGGCAAGGGGATCTGCGTGCGCTCGCTTCCGTCGGGCCGGACCCTGTAGAGATTGTAGTTGTTGGTGAATGGACCCTTCGCGAGACACTTGTACATGAGCCAGTCCCCGTCCGGCGACCATCTGGGGCACCAGCAAGCCTCCTCCCCAACCTTGAAGGCGTAAATCACCCGCTCTTCGCCCGTCTCCATGTCACGGATGCGGATGTCCCCGGCTGATTGCGCATTGCGCGACGTGGAGTAGGCGAGGTGCCTTCTGTCCGGAGCAAAGTCGGGAAAGATGCCTTTCTCGAGGAGAACGCGCGGCTCTCCGCCGGAGATTGGAAGTTCCCACAGCGGCGTGTCCCAGGCGCCGCTCCCTCGCAAGCCCAGGAGCGTGTCTCCTTTAGCGCCCCACCCCATGGGCACGAACCCGTCCTTGAAGTTCGTGAGCTGGCGAGGCGTGCCGCCGCCGATCGGCATGATCATCGCCTGCCAATCGACCCCGGCCGCGGAGGCGAACGCGAGCATCGTGCCGTCGGGGGAGAAGTAAGGAAAAGACGAGCTTCCGTCGAACGTCAGGCGCTTCAACGTCGGCAGCGCGGCCCCCCGACCCTTCGCCCCCTTCAGCGCGGCCGTGGTCTTCATCATCTGCCAGCCCGCCGCCGCCGCGAGCCCGACGGCCACGAGAAGGGCGGCAGTCAGGGCCCAAGGCAACGTGCGACGCCGCGCATCGGGCAGAGGAATCTGATCGAGCGTCTTCGTCAGCTCGGCGCCGTCCGCGAATCGTTCCTGAGGGTCTTTCTTCAGACAGCGGAGGACGACGGCGTTGAGGGCGGCCGGCGTGCCGGGCCGGATCGCCGCCGCGGAGGGTGGATCGTCCTTGAGGATCGAGGCGATCAGCTCGGGGTACGTGCGGCCCGTGA
This sequence comes from Acidobacteriota bacterium, assembly GCA_016195325.1. NCBI lineage: Bacteria > Pseudomonadati > Acidobacteriota > Acidobacteriota bacterium. The sequence goes on along the minus strand of JACPZX010000057.1, from coordinate 11,250 downwards.
AGGGATGCTTGCCCGCGAGCATCTCGTAGAGGACGACTCCGAACGCGAAGACATCCGATCGGGAGTCGGCGGGGCGGGCTTGGATCTGTTCCGGTGAGAGGTAGTGGGACGTCCCCACGATCGCACCGGGAGCCGTGAGAGAGGTCTCCGCGATCCCCAGGGTCTCCTCATGCAGCCGGGTGGAGATCTGCGACACGTTCGAGGGGCTCTCGCCGGAGGTGGAGACCGCACCCTGCGAGTCTCCCATGGGCTTCGCCAGGCCGAAGTCGAGCACCTTCACGCGACCGTCGGGCAGGAGCATGATGTTCTCGGGCTTGATGTCGCGGTGGACGATCCCGCGCTCGTGCGCCGCCGAAAGGGCGGCCGCGACCTGCCGTCCGATGCGGGCCGCGTCGGCGAAGGGCAGACCCTTCTCGCGCCTGAGTCGCCGCCTCAGCGTCTCGCCGGGGAGAAGTTCCATCGTGACGAACGGACGCCCATTCGACTCGCCCACGTCGTGCACGACGCAGATGCTCGGGTGGGAGAGCGTCGCCGCCATGCGCGCCTCGCGGAGGAGGCGCGCACGGCCGTGGCTGTCCTCCGGCATCCCAGCCCTCAGCAGCTTGACTGCTACGTCGCGCTGAAGAACCGAGTCCCAGGCGCGATAGACCTCACCCATGCCGCCCGCGCCGAGCGGCTCTCGAAGCTGGTAGCGCTCCGGGGAAGTCTCTTCCGGCATGACCTCAGCGCTCGCCCGCCAAGCCGTAACGGCGGATCTTCTCGTACAGTGTCGACTCGGCGATGCCGAGGCGTCGTGCCGCGGCGCGGCGCTGGCCGTCGCAATCTCGAAGCGCATGGGAGATGGCCGCCCGCTCGATCTCTTCGAGCGACCGCGGCGCCGTGGCAGAAGGCGCCTCCGCGATCGCTGTCTCCGCGAGGAGTTCCTCGACGAGATTCCGGGTAATGGCCCCTCCCTGCGCGCGCATCACCGCCCGGAGGATCAGGTTCCTCAGCTCCCGCACGTTACCCGGCCAGAGATGCTCGCGAAGTGGGGCGAGTGCGTCCTCATCGACGCGAGTCTGGCCGGCGGCGGCCACTCCTGTGTGACGACTCGAATCCTCAAGGAAGACGTGGACGAGATCCGGGAGATCCTCGATCCGGTCGCGAAGCGGCGGCAGCGCGATCGGCGCGACCGACAGCCTGAAGTACAGGTCCTTCCTGAACCTCCCAACGGCCATCTCCTCCGACGGATTCCGATTCGTCGCAGCCACGACCCTGAAGTCGCTTCGCGCGCTGCCGCCGCCGATCCGTGGAACGATTCCATCATCGAGAACGCGCAGCAGCTTGGGCTGCAGATCGGGAGGAAGCTCCGTGATTTCGTCCAGAAAGATGGTGCCTCCGGACGCCTCCTCGAACGCGCCGCGATGGTCCGACGCGGCGCCGGTGAAGGCGCCCTTCACGTGTCCAAAGAGCTGGTCCTCCATCATTTCTCTGGGAATCGCGGCGCAGTTGAGCGGCACGAACGGCCCGCGCGCCCTCTGGCCGAGGGCGTGGATGGCGCGTGCCGTGAGCTCCTTTCCCGTTCCTGTCTCGCCTACCAGAAGCGCGGGCACGTTGCCCGCTGCGGCCTCGAGGATGCGTGCGTAGACTTTCTGCATCGGCTCGCTCCGCCCCGTCAGCTCCGCGAGACCGGGCCCCGCGCTACGCGACGACTCACTGGTGCGCACGAGATCGCCGGCGTCGCCGCACGTCGTCAGGAGGAGCGTGGACCTCCCGATCCGCACGCGGCTGCCGATCCGTGCCACGGCTGCCTCCACGCGTCGGCCCTCGAGATGCGTGCCGTTACGGCTGCCCAGATCCCGGACGCGAAGCCCCTCCGGGACGCGCTCGAACGACGCGTGCCGCCAAGAGACGGCGGGATCCTGGAGGATCAGATCACAGTCGGGCGCGCGGCCTGCGAGGAGCGCGGGCGCGTCGAGATCGACCGACAGGCCGACGTCGAGGCCACCGACGACGATGACGCGTTGGACGGATCCACTCTCATCAACGTTCGAGGATCCTTCCTCCGGGTTGGTCGAGTGCGAGTGTGTCCCGGGCGCAGATGGGGCGTCGGTCGCCGATGGCGCCTCGGAGCCGGGCGGCGACCATCTCAGGCGGTATCCGCCGAGCAGCGCGACGTCTCCGGGTGCAAGCGAGGACTCCTTGACCAGATGCCCGTTGACGAGGACCGACTCCTCCCCCACCGCCCGGATGCTTGCCTCCGGCCCGGAGATGGTGAGCTCGGCGTGCGCATCGGCGATCTCAGGGAGCGTCAACACGATGCCGTTCGCTCTCGCCCGGCCGATGAGCGTCGTGCCGTCCTCCAGCTCGAACGCCAGCAGCGGCATCGAACCGAGGGAGACGAGCAGCTTCCCCATCGCGCCTCTCACGTCTCCATCAAGAAGTCAGAACGTCCATCGAACGCCGGCGACGTAGCGGCGTGGCTGCTGATAACCGGTCGCTCGGAGATCAGGATCCCTGGAATTCACCTGCGTCACGATCTCCGAGTCAAGAGCATTGACGATGGAGACGATTGCCTGGAGCTTCGTCTTCGGGAACGGGATGTTCTTTCTCAGATCCAGATCGAGCTGTTGGAATGTGGGGCGCCTCAGGTAGCCGCGCGGCCGGATGAACTTCCTCCCGTAGGGGTCGAACACGAACCTGTTGATCGGCTGGCCCGTCGTGAATTCGTAGCCGTAGCCTATCTGAAGGGACCACGGAAGATCCCAGTATCCGTTCGATTTCACATCGTGCGTCGCGTCGTACGAGAGGTTTCCGTACCTGTTGACCCTCTGGGCGGGAGTGTCGAAGTCATCCCCCAGGCCCCCGGTCCACTCCACGTTTCCCCGACTGCGACCGACGGTGTAGGACGACCAGAGATGGAAACGGTGGCCCGCGACCGCCGCGAGGCGCACTTCGGCGCCGACGTGCTTGCGCGTCAGGCCCGCGAGGTTGTCGATGACGCAGGCGCCGGTCGTCACGTTGCAGGTATCCTCGATGATGTCCCGGGTCTCGCGCGACACGAGGGTGACGGCGGCGAACGTCTGGCTCGAGATCTGCCGCTCGTACGCCACCGAGTACTCGATCACGTTCGTCGGATTGAGATTCCCGTCGTGGGCGAACTTTTCGCCGCTAGGCCCCCCGAAAGTCCCGAAGAACGCGTGCGGATCGACGACGCCGTTTCCGTCCAGATCCACGGGAACCGGACCGGCCCCCGTGAGGTACCCCGCGATCTCCTCGTTGACGTAGACGTTCGTGGTGTTCGCTCGCGTGTTGACGACTCTCGGAAGAGCGAGCAACGATGGGTGCGCGAAAACGCCGCCGAATATCTTGATCACGTTGCGCGCATCGCCGGTGACGTTCCAGGCGATCCCGGTGCGAGGCTCGAGGAGGGCGCCATCGAAGACCCGGCGCCCTTGATCGTCATCATAGAAATAGGCGTCATACCGGAGTCCGAGGTTGAAGGTCCACCGCGACAGAGGCTGCCACTCGTCCTGGATGAAATAGCCGGCCACCTGTCCCGCGTCATGGAGCCAGCCGCGCGACTTCACCTCGTTGTAGAAGAGGGGTGTCAGGACGCCGTTGGCGTCCGGTGCGATGTCGTCGGCCTCGCCCCCCGGGACCGCCTCGTTGAACTCCAGGCGCGGCGACTGGTAGTCGAGGCCGAGCTTGAAGGTGTGATCGCCTCCCCATGCGGGGACGTGCCATGTCAGCGTCGCGTTCGCCTGATCTCGGAGGCGGTTGGAGAGCTGAATCTCCGTGGCATTGCGCGTCTGCTCGCCCGTGAAGATGTTCGTGAAGCCGATCGTGTGCAGATCACCGCTTTCCGGCGTGAAGTTCACAGGCGAGGCGTAGTGGGCGACCTGAGCGTGAAGGAGTACGTTGGGCGAGAGGATGCCGTTGTACTGGACCGTTTCAAATCGGCTGCTGAACTTCGCCTTCAAGGTGGCTTCCCCGGCGACCAGCGGGCCCGCGTTGGCATTGTCCGTCGTCGTGGGATTGTCGGTCAGCTGAAAGCTCAGCCTGTGCGCTGGGTTGATCTGCCAGGTCAACTTGCCGAGGTAGTAGTAACCCAGGGAGTCAATTCGCGACGGACTCCCCGGCGGCTGAATCTCGAGCTGATTGTACAGACCGGCGACGAAGAACCAGAGCCTGTCCTTGACGATGGGTCCTCCGAGTGTCCCCTGGAGATTGTCGGTCCGCGGGGCGGAGGCATCCGGATCGAAATGGTCGCCCTTCTCGCTGAGATTCTTGTCCCGGTAGCGGTAGTCCGCCGAGCCTGACAGCTCGTTGCCGCCCGATTTCGTGACGATGTTCGCGATCCCGCCGGTCGCGCGGCCGAACTCCGCGGGGAAGCCCCCCGTCTGGAACTGGATTTCCTGGATCGCGTCGTAGATGAACTGTATCCCCGTCGTCGACGTCGCGGGATCGGTGGAGTCCACCCCGTCCACGAGGTAGGCGTTTTCTCCCACCGTGGCGCCTCGAACCGTCGGGATTCCGCCGGTCGCAGAGCGGGGTCCCGTCCCGGCGCCGCTCCGGGCGACGCTCAGGTAGTCCCGGCCGGGCGGACCGATCCGTGCCTGCTCCAGATACGCTGTGGTGTAGTTGTCCTGTGTGCTCGTGGCCGCGACGTCCACGAGGGGCACGCTCCCGATGACGGTGACAGTCTCGGTGCCCCCTTCCACGATAAGGTCCGCAATGATGAAGGTTTCTCTCCCGATGCTGACCACCACGCTTTCCTGCTCGATCACGTGGTATCCGGGAGCGGCGTAGCTCAACGAGTAGGAGCCCGGCGGCAGCGCTCGGAACGCGAACTCGCCCCTGGAGTCGCTCGTGGCGGCGCGCTCCCCCTGCAGGTTCGCGCCCTTGAGGGCGACAAGAACTTCGGGGATCGGTTGCCGGTGCTCGTCCCGCACCGACCCCTTGAGATCGCCCGTCTGCTCAACCGCCGATGCCGGCTGGCCCGCGCCGAGAACAAGGGCAATGAAGGCCCCAATGGTCAAACGAAGGAATCTGCCGGATCTGGGTCCCCCATGCATGGTCGCCCCCCTCGCGGCTTACGCTCAACGGCTGCCCGTGCACCGGTGGAGATTCGCCGTCGGTCCCTGGGACCCCTCCCGTCGCGGGATCGTGGTGGCTGTCGGGAACAAGGAACCTGGTGGAACGGATGATGCGCCGATAATACTTGTTGCAGGTCTTTTCGGCCAGCTGTCATCCGATCCGGCGCGATCGAACGACCGATCACCCAGATCTACAGGAAGGGCTCGCGGAAGGACGCCCTCACGACTGCGGTGAGTTGCTGGGAACGCCGAGAGCGAAGGGCCGGTACTTCTCCGGGATGTTGATGCGGTTCTCGTTGTAGAGCTTCTTCCAGTAGTCGTCGAGCGCCGTCTGGAACTTCTCCTGCTTGATCTTGTTCTCGATTCCGCTCTTCACCGCCTCGAAGTCGGGCTCCTTCGCGTCGGTCTTGGTGTCGAGCTGAATCAGATGGACGCCGTGGGACATCGCGACCGGCTCGGAGACCTCGCCCGGCTTCATCTTCTCCACTGCCGCGCGCAGGGCCGGGGAAAGATCGGCCGCGCTCATCGGCCCGACCAGCCCCTCCTGGAAGCGCGACGGCGCCTCGGAGTACTTGAGGACGAGCTCCGCGAACGGTGTCCCGGCCGCGAGCTCGGCCTTGATCTGCGCGGTGATCGCGTCGAGCTCCGGGTCGGTGTGCCCGTCGGAGAGCAGAACGATCTCGCGGATCTTGTAGCTCTCGTCCACGCGGAACTCCTCGCGGTGCTTCTCGAAGTAGGCCTTCAGCTCGTCGTCGGTGACGACGAGCTTCTGCCTCACCTCGAGGTTGATCATGATGTCGGGGACGTTGTACCGGAGGAGCGTCTTCCGGAGCTCCTCCTGCGTGAGCCCCTCCTGCTTGAGCAGCGCGCTCATCTCGTCGTTCGTCTTGATCCCCTGCTGCTCCTTCAGGTTGTCGATCGCCTGCTGGTAGACCTTGTCGAGGTCGAGGCCGAGGATCTCGGCGCGCTGGACCAGGAGCAGCTCGCGGATCATGTCGGTCAGGAGGTTCTTGCGCGCCTCGGTGATCTTCGCCTCCAGCTCGTCCCCGGCGAACTGGCGGGTGAGCTGCTGGCGGATCTGGGCCTCCCGATCGGCGATCTCCGAGCGCGTGAGGATCTGCCCGTTGACGAACGCGGCGACCTCTTCGATGATCTCGCCCCTGACCGGCGGGGCTCCGGGGCCGAACGCGGCGACGGCGATCGACAGCCCGAGCGCCACCAGAGCCGGCTTCAGCTTCATGCGGCACGCTTCCTGTAGGTGAACGGCAGCCTCTCTTCGTGGAGCACCAGCCCGGCCTTCTGCCGGAGCGAGTCCATGTAGGCGTTGTATTTCTTCTTCCCCTTCTCCTGAAGGAGCGTCACGCGGATCCGATCCGACGCCTCCGCGAGGTCGACGACGCGGGCCGGCTGCCTCTTCTCCACCTTGAAGACCCGGCTCCCCATCGGATCGGTGACGACTTCGGTGATCCCTCCCGTGGGAACCGCCCCCGCCGCGGTCACGATGGCGGGTGAGAGGTCGGCCTCGTCGTAGGGGCGCGCGCGGCCGCCGTCGGGGGCCATCGAGCTCGCCCTCGCGATCTCCTCGAACCGGTTCGGGTCTTTCATCAGCTCCTCGCGCACCTGCCGGGCCGCGCTCTCGTCCTCGAGAAGGATCTGTCGCAGGACGACGTGGGCCGTCTGGTTGAACTCGTCCTTGTGGGCCTCGTACCAGGCGGCGATCTCGCTGGACTCGACGGACAGATCCTTCAATATCTTCTCCTGGCGGAACTTCCTGACGAGCAGCGCGCGCCGCGCCCGTTCGCGCGCGCTTGGAGGCATCGACGGCTCATCAGGCTCGTGGCCGTCCTCGGGCCTCTCCGCCGCCACGCCGTCCGGCCGCTGGAGATCCCGGAGCGACTCGTTGACCTCGCGCTCGGTGACCGTCATCCCCTCTTTCGCGGCCCGCCGCGCGATCAGCTCCTCGTCGATGAAGCGGTCCAGGAGCCGGCTCATCAGCTCCGCCTGGTCCGGCTCCGCCGTCTCGTCGGCCCCGGCGGGTGTGATGGAGGCGACGTACGCGTTGAAGGCCGAAAGCGTCACCGCGTGCCCCTCGATCTCGGCGATCGCGTCGGGGCTCGCGGTCGTCTCCCCCGATCCGTTCGACGGGTGGCAGGCCACGAGCACCAGCAGGAAGGCGGGAAGGATCGCGCGCGCCGCGAGGGACATTCGTTGGCCCACTCTACCAAGTCATCCCAGGTCCCGCAAGACGCCGAGCGATCGGACCATCCGCTCCGGGGGGGTCCAGGATCCCGGAACCCTCAGCACCCCCGTCGGGGAGAGCGTCGTCCCGGGGTGCGCCCGCACGTAGTCGAGGAGCTTCGCGGGTGGGAGCGGCGTCGTCTCCGAGAACTTGATCTGGAGCGTCCCCGCGCGCAGATCGATCTGCTGCACGTGGAGCTTCTCCGCCACGAGCCGCAGCTTCGCCGCCTCGAGTAGCCGCAGCCCCTCGGCCGGAAGCCTCCCGAAGCGATCCCCCATCTCCTCCTGGATCGCGTCGATCTCCTCCTCCGTCCGGGCCGAGGCGATCTTCTTGTAGAGCACGAGCCGCAGCCCCTCCTCGGGGACGTAGCCGTCGGGGATCTTGAGATCGACGCCGAGGTTGATCTGGCTCCGGAACTCGGGAAGGGGCTCCCCTCCCTTCATCTCCTCGATCGTGCGCTCGAGCATCCGGCAGTACATCTCGAACCCCACGGCCGCGATCTGTCCGTGCTGCTGGCGGCCGAGGAGGTCGCCGGCGCCGCGGATCTCGAGATCCATCGCCGCGATGCGGAACCCCGATCCCAGCTCGGTGAAGTCCTGCAAGGCCTGAAGCCGCTTGCGGGCGATCTCGGACAGCGTGCGGTCCGGTGGAATCAGGAGGTACGCGTACGCCTGCTTGTCCGAGCGGCCGATGCGGCCGCGGAGCTGGTAGAGCTGCGAGAGGCCGAAGCGGTCGGCGCGGTTCACGATCAGAGTGTTGCAGCGCGGGACGTCGAGGCCGTTCTCGATGATCGTCGTGCTGACGAGGACGTCGATCTCCCCCTGCGTCAGGCGCATCATCGCGCCCTCGAGCTCGTTCTTCCCCATCTGCCCGTGGGCGACGCCGACGCGCGCCTCGGGGACCAGCTTCCGGATCAGGTTCGCGGCCGCGTAGATGCTCTCCACGCGGTTGTGGACGAAGTAGACCTGCCCTCCCCGCGAGAGCTCGTGCCGGATCGCCGGGGCGAGGATCGTCTCCTTGAACGGGAGGAGGTGCGTCTGGATCGCGAGGCGGCTCTCGGGCGGCGTCTCGACGAGGCTCAGGTCGTAGACCCCCATCAGCGCCATCTGCAGGGTGCGCGGGATCGGCGTCGCGGAGAGGGTGAGGACGTCGACCGACCTCTTGAGCTTCTTGATCCTCTCCTTGTGCGCGACGCCGAAGCGCTGCTCCTCGTCGACGACCAGGAGCCCGAGGTCGCGGAACTCGATGTCGGCGGACAACAGCCGGTGCGTGCCCACGACGATGTCCACCTCGCCGGCCGAGATGCGCGCGACCGTCTCGGCCATCTCCCTGTCGGTGCGGAAGCGGCTGAGCATCTCGACCCTCGTCGGGAACGGGGCGAAGCGCGAGGTGAAGGTGTTGTAGTGCTGGAGGGCGAGGACCGTCGTCGGCGCGAGAATGGCGACCTGCTTCCCGTCCATCACGGCCTTGAACGCGGCCCTCAGGGCGACCTCGGTCTTCCCGAAGCCGACGTCGCCGCACAACAGCCGATCCATCGGCTCGGGCTTCTCCATGTCGCGCTTCACGTCGGTGATGGCGCGCGCCTGATCGGGGGTCAGCTGCCACGGGAAGGAGGTCTCGAACTCCTTCTGCCAGTCGGTGTCTCCGGCGAAGGTGTGCCCCTCCTGGGTTTTTCGCGCCGCGTACAGGTTCAGCAGCTCGACGGCCATCTCCTCCATCGCCTTGCGGACGCGCTTCTTCGTGCGCGTCCACGCCTGACCGCCGAGCCTGTCGAGGGGCGGGTGGCTGCTTCCCGAGCCGACGTACTTCTGGACGAGGTCGAGGCGGTCCATCGGCACGTAGAGCTTGTCGCCGTTCGCGTACGTCAGGATCATCGATTCGATTTGGACGGCCTGCGCGCGCCACACGTCCCCGCCGGCCGCCGACGGGCTGGCCACGCGGACGATGCCGTCGTAACGGCCGACGCCGTGATCGACGTGGACCACGTAGTCACCGATCTTGAGGTCGCGGAAGTCGGAGGCGAAGGTGGGGATGGGCGAGCGGGCGTGCGCCCGCGTCTCGACGCCGAAGAGCTCGCGCTCGGTGACGAGGTGCCAGAAGGCCTGCGCCAGGCTGAACCCCTCGCTGACAGGCGCCGTCCCGAGGTAGAGCACGGCGCCCCCCGAGTCCGGCGACTCGTCCGCCTCGGCGAGATCGCGCGCGCCGACCCCCGCCTCGTCGAGGAGCTCGCGCATGCGCTTCGTCGTGCCGACGCTCGACATCAGGATGCAGGTCGTCTCGCCGCCCCGCATCCGGCGCTTCATCTCCTCGAGAAACGACGTGATGCGGCCCCGGTACGACGGCGCGCCGGCGGCGACGATCGGGAGGGTGAGGGCGCCCGCGGCGCTGTTCCCCTCGCCGGAGTCGTCCGCCTGAAGCCGCAGATGCCGCAGCGACCAACGCGCCCGGTCGGTGAGGAGCCGGTCGATCTCTTCCGGCGGGACGAAGAGCTCGGCGGGCGGCGGAAGCGCCGGGTTCGGCATCGACGCGTGCGATCGGACGAGATCCGCCCAGAGATTTCGCGCCTCCTCGCGCGTCATCTCGGGCTCGTCGACGCAGAAGAGGTGATCCGGCGCGTAGTCGGCGAGGGTCCCCGTCCTCGGCAGCGCAAGGCGCGCGCACATCTCGACGCCGGGGAAGCGCCCCTGGTGATCGAGGAGGGAGATCAGCTTCGCGGCCCCGTCGCCGCGCCCCGCCAGCGCCCGCGAGAGGGATGATCTCTCGACGCCGCCGAGGACGATCTCGCGCGCGGGCGTGAAGAGGCACGCGTCGATCGTCTGGGTCGATCGCTGCGCCCCCGGATCGAAGAGGCGCATCGACGCGATCGCGCTCCCGTCGAGCTCGATGCGCACGGGCGACTCGAGAGCCGGCATGAAGAGATCGATCACGCCGCCGCGCCGCGAGAACTCCCCAGGCGTCGCGACCATGTCGACGCGCTCGTACCCCTGGTTCACGAACCACGTCATCTCGTCGGCCTCGCGCCACTCGACCCCGGTCCCGAGGAGCAGGCACCGGTTGCCGAAATCCGCCGCCGGCTCGAGCGGAGTGAACAGCGCTTCCACGGAGGCCACGAGGATCGAGCACTCCCCCGTCGCGAGGGCCGCGAGAGCTCGCATCCGCCGCGTCACGAACGAGAGGTGGGGCGCGATCCCCTGGTAGGGGTCGGCGTCGAGCGAGGGGAAGACGTGGATCTTCGCGATGTCGGCGAGACCGAAGGCGTAGCCGAGTGACCTCAGGTCGTCGCCGAGGGCCGAGGCCTCCGCGTCCGATCGCGTGATGAGGGCGCAGGGAACCCCCAGCGCGTGATGCACGCCGAGAAGGTGCAGGGCCTTCGCCGGGTTCGGGAGGCCCGTGACCGAGACGGATCTTCCCCTCCCCCTCTCTTCCTTGAGGGCCTCGAGGAGGGCCGTGAACGACGGAGTTGCCAGCGGCGCGATCAACCGCCGGCCGAGGGCCGGTGGCATGTGGCGGACAGGTTAGACGATGGAGGGGCGCGGGGTCACGCCGGGGGGGGTCCACGCCCTCGCGCCCGGGAGTCCGCGGCCCGGCGAGGGTGGGGCTACCTGGCAATCGGATTGACAATCAGCCCCAACGGTTCCACCATATTCCCATGATCCGACGGCTTCTCGAGGGGCGTCTGCGCGCCATGGCCCGGAAGTTTCCTGTTGTCACGGTCACCGGACCGCGGCAGTCGGGCAAGACCACTCTGTGCCGGGCGGTCTTTCCTGGCCTGCCCTACGTCTCGCTCGAGGCACCCGACATCCAGGAGTACGCGCGCCGGGATCCGCGCGCGTTCTTGGGGCAGTATCCCGAAGGAGCGCTCCTCGATGAAGTGCACCGTGTCCCCGATCTGCTCTCCTACATCCAGACGATCGTGGATGCCCGCCCCGTCGC
>JACPZX010000056.1 GCA_016195325.1 Acidobacteriota bacterium | reverse complement strand
GGCAAGTATCGCCACGTCATCTCGCAGCCTGTCGCTCGCCAGCTCGCGCCGCTCGTGGTTCGCTCGCCACCCACTCGCGGCAAGGCGTTGGTTGATGGCAGGTGTCGCCGGGCGCTCGCGGGTACCCGGTTCGCTCACACGGCCCCGCTCCGCAAGTCGACCCGCGCCCCGTCGCTCCAGAATACGCACCATCGCAAGCGGCGGCGGCCGGTGTTCCCGCGCGGGAGCGTGTGGGACGAGCCCACGAGCGCCGCGAGCCGGCGAGCGGAGGTCTGCGAGATTCGGCCGCGGCAGTTCGCGGCCGAGGGGTACCCGCGAGGGCGCCGCCCGCACGGGTGGGCGAGCAAACTCGAGGCCGAGCGCGATTATTTCACGCGCGGAGGCCGCCTCCCGCGCGGGAACACGGGCCGCTGCCCGCAGCGCCCCGATCAGTCCTCCTCGGGCCTCGGGGGGCGGCCGAGGAGATCGCGGATGGCGGCGTCGGGGGCGAGGCCTTCGTAGAGGAGCTCGTACACCTTCTCGGTGATCGGCATCGGCACGCTGTGGCGGCGCCCCAGGTCGAGCGCCGAGCGCGCGGTGCGGACTCCCTCGGCCACCATCCGCGACGCCGACTGGATCTCCGCGAGAGACCGCCCGCGTGCGATCTCGATCCCGACCGATCGGTTCCGGGAGAGCGAACCCGTGCACGTCAGCACGAGATCGCCGAGGCCGGCGAGCCCCGAGAGGGTCTCCTTGCGCCCGCCGAGCGTCACCGCCAGCCGCGATATCTCCGCGAGGCCCCGCGTGATCAGGGCGGCGAGGGTGTTCGACCCGAGCCCCAGCCCCTCCACGACGCCGGCCGCGATCGCGATCACGTTCTTGAGGGCTCCGCCGGTCTCCACCCCGATCGGATCGGAGCTCGTGTAGACCCTGAGCGCGCCGCGCGAGACGAGCGTCTGCGCCGCGGACGCCAGGCGCGGGTCCGCCGAGGCGGCGACGATCGCCGTCGGCCTCGACGCCGCCACCTCGCGCGCGAAGCTCGGTCCCGAGAGAACCGCGAGGCGGTTGGCCAGGCCGGCTCCGAGCGTCTCGGCCGCGATCTCGCTCACCCTCTTGAGCGATCCGTTCTCGATCCCCTTGGAGGCGACGAGGAGGAGCGCCTCCGGCGCGATCCCGCCGCGGGCGCCCGAGAGAACCTCTCGGCAGTGGTGTGACGGGACGGCGAGGATCACCACCGCCGCGCCGCGCACCGCCGCGTCGACCGACGAAGTGATCTCGAGGGCCTCGGGGAGCGGAAAGCCCGGAAGGTACGGGGCATTCTCCCGGGTGCCCCGGACGATCCCGGCGAGCTCCGGATCGTGGATCCAGAGGGTCACGTCGCGATCGGCGGGCAGAGCGATCTGGCGGGCGAGGGCGGTTCCCCACGAGCCGCCGCCGAGAACGGCGACCTTCTCCCGCGGCGCGGTCATCGCCTCTCACCCTCCCCGGCGTCGCCGGCGCTCCCGAGGCGCGGCTCCACTCCCCGGAGGATCCGCGTCAGGTTCTCGTGGTGGCGCAGGACGATCAGCCCGCCCGCCAGGGCCGCGAGGGACGCCGGGATGGCGCCGAAGCCGGTTGCGGCACACGCCGCGGGGAAGGCCAGCGCGGCGAGGACCGATCCGGCCGACACCATCCTCGTCAGGGCGACCGCGATCGCGAAGGCCGCGAGGGCGATCCCCATCGACTTCGGATCGAGGACGGCGAACGCGCCGCATCCGGTCGCCACGCCCTTCCCTCCGCGGAATCCGAGATAGATCGGAAAGCAATGCCCGGCGACCGCGGCGAGCGCTGCGGCCGCGGCGCCGGCGCGGTCATTCTCGCAGATCGCGCGCGCGAGGGCGACGGCGGCGACCCCCTTCGCGGCGTCGAGGAGGAGCGTCGTCATCCCCACTGCCCAGCCCGCGGCTCTGGCGACGTTGGTCGCGCCGATGTTGCCGCTGCCGACGGATCGGATGTCGCCTCCCCGCCTCCACCGGAAGAGGAGGTAGCCGAACGGGACGCCGCCGATCAGGTAGGCGGCCAGCGCGGCGAGAATCCGCGGTGTCACGACGTCTCCCCCGGGGCAGCGCCGAAGGGGATCTCCGCGAGGCGGACGTACTCGGCTCCATCCGGATGGAGGAGGCTCCGGAAGAGCGCGAGCGCCCGGATCTCGAACCGGCCGAGGTCGGTCGCCGCGCGCGCCGCGATCGACCGATCGAGTGCGCGCGATCCCGCCTTCGGCCGGGCGAGGGTCAGGTGCGGGCGGAACGGGCGCTCCTCGCGAGCGAACCCGACCGCCCCGGCCGCCGCATCGACCGCCGCGGCGAGGCGCGCCAGCGCCGGAGACTCCTCCTCCACGCCGATGAAGACGACGCTCGGGCTCCCCCTCGAGCCGAAGGCCCGCACTCCCCTGATGCGGATCGGAAGCCGGCCGGCGCACGCGAGGGCGGACGCCTCGAGCGAGGCGGGCAGCGACGCGGCGCGCGAGGGCTCCACCTCGCCGAGGAACTTCAGCGTGAGGTGGACCGACCCGCTCTTCACCCAGCGCACCTCCGGCACCTCGCGCGCCAGATCGGCGAGGAGCGCGCCCACCCGATCCCGCGCCTCGCGCGGCAGCTCGGCGGCGACGAAGAGCCTCAAGCCCTTCCCTCGCGGCGGGCGCGCGCGAGCTCGAGCCTGAGGAGGTTCAGCGCGGCGCGGCAGGACCGGATCCGGATCGACGCCCGATCCCCGGGAAAGCTCGCGGCGAGCGCCGCCCCGCCCCACGGCGCCGCGAGCGCCACGTGGACGAGGCCGACCGGCTTGGCCTCGCTCGCGTCGGGGCCGGCGACCCCCGTGATGGCGAGCGCGAGATCGGCGCCGGTCCGGCGCCGCGCCCCCTCCGCCATCTCCGCGGCCACCTCGGCGCTGACCGCGCCGAACGCGCAGAGCGTCGCGGCCCGGACGTCGAGCCAACCCTCCTTGATCGCGTTCGCGTACGCGACGGCGCCCCCGACGTAGAATCTCGACGCCCCGGGAACGCTCGTGATGAGCTCCCCGAGCATCCCGCCCGTGCACGACTCGGCGGTCGAGAGCGTGCGATTCGAGGCCGCGAGATCCCTCGAGACGGCCCACTCGATCCCCTCGTCCGCGCTCGAGAAGACGGCCTCGCCGAGCGCCGCCTCGATGCCGCGGCCGGCCGACTCGAGATCCGCGGACCGTTCCGCGGGGGCGCGGAGGATGAGCGTGACCTCTCCCGGCGCCGCGAGGATCGTGCACTCGATCGCGGACCACGAGGCCATCTGCGGCGCGACGAGCGACTCCACCTCGGACTCGTAGAGCCCGGCGATCTTGAAGACGCGCCGCGCGCCGGGGGAAGGCGCATGGATCGCGAGGAGCCTCGGCACGACCTCGGCCTCGAGGATGGACGTCATCTCGGCGGGGACCCCCGGGAGGAGCGCCACCGTCGGCGGCCCCTCGACGAGGAGGCCGGGGGCGCTCCCGACGCGGTTCCGGAGGGGTGTCGCGCCCACGAGCACGTCGGCCATCCGGTAGACGCTCTCGGGAGGGGTGAGGCCCCGCCTGCGGAACCTCTCGCGGAGCTTCGCCTCGATCGCGGCGTCGCGCGCCAGCGCCAGCCCCATCGCGTCGGCCGTCCCCTCGCGCGTCAGGTCGTCGAAGGTGGGGCCGAGCCCACCGCTCACGATCGTGATCGGCGCGCGGGCGATCGAGATGCGGAGCGCCTCGGCGATCGCTTCCCGGTCGTCGCAGACCACCTGCCTGAGGACCGGGAGGTACCCGGCCCTCTGAAGCGTCGCCTCGATGTGGGGCCCGTTGGTGTCGGCGCGGCCGTCCCTGAGGATCTCGCTCCCGACGACGACCACGGCGAACGCGCGGGGGCGCGTCACGTCACGTCCCCGGCCGCTCCGAGGCGCGCGATCGTCGCCATCACCGAGTTCGAGAACTCGATCAGCTCCTCCTTCTTCGCGCGCTCGCCTCGGGGGCGGAACGGGATCGGCTCGCCGAAGACGACCCGGACCCGCCTGGGCCGCGGGAACGCCGCGCCGACGGGCATCGCCTCCTGGGCCCCCACGATCGCCCCGGGGATCACCGGGGCGCCGCTGCGCGAGGCGAGAAAGCCGACGCCGAGCTTCCCCTCGCCCAGCTCGCCGTCCTTCATCCTCTGCCCTTCAGGGAAGATGCCGACAACGCCGCCCGACCGGAGCACGTCCAGCGCCGTCCTGAGCGCGCGCGTGTCGGCCGCGTCGATCTTGAGGGGGATCGCCTCCATCAGGGAGTAGAACCACCGGAGCCTCAGAAGGCTGTAGATGTCGTGCGAGATCAGGAACCTCAGCCTCCTCGGGCACGCCGACCCGAGGCAGATCGCGTCGAGGTAGGAGGCGTGGTTGGCGACGACGATGCACGCCCCCGCCGCGGGGATCTTCGACGCCCCTTCGACGCGGAACCCCAGGTACGCCCGCAGGACGGGCCACGCGAGCCCCTTGACCGACCAGTAGAACGCTCTCACTCGGCGTCGGGTGAGCGCGCGAAGATCCCGCGGGCCTTCGAGAGGTAGTCCAGGAGAGAGATGATGGCGAGGACCACGACGACCCAGAGCGCGACCTGGCCGACGATGACGAGGCCCCGCCTCCCGGTGAGATCCTCGATCTTCTCGCCGATGATCAGGAGCGTGATCGCGATCACCTGCGACCCCATCTTGAACTTCCCCCACGTCGACGCCGCGATGAGGATGCCGCGCGTCGACGCGACCGACCGGAGATCGCTCATCGCGAACTCGCGCCCGACGATGACCACCACCATCCACGCCGTGACGATGTCGGGCTGCACCTGCACGAGCGAGATGAAGGCGGCGGAGGTGAGGAGCTTGTCGGCGATCGGGTCGAGGAGGATGCCGAGGCTCGTCACCTGCCCGCGGCGGCGCGCCAGCCATCCGTCGAGCATGTCGGTCGCGGCGGCGACGAGGAAGATCGCGACGCCCCAGATCTCCTTCCCCTCGAACTTCGTGAGGAGGACGACGACGAGGAATGGGACGAGGAAGATGCGGAGGAGCGTCAGGGAATTGGGAACGTTCAGCAACCGCGGCACCGTCGGGGGCTCCGGCCTTCCGTTCGCGATCTTTTTCGAAGTTATCACACCATGGTTGACGGTGCCGCGAGCACCATGTTACGGTCGCGCCGCTTCCCGCACGAGGGGCGCATGACGAGGACGATCACAGCCGACGCATGAGACGCCCGCCCCCGATCTCGATCGCGCGCGCCCTTTTCACCGTCCTCGCCCTCGCCGCGGCCCCCGGCCTCCCGGGCGCCGCCCCGGCTCCTGCTCCCGCCCCCCCCAAGGCCGCCACGCGGACCGTCGCCCTGACGTTCGACGCCGCGTGGTCCGACGACGGCGCCGCCTCGATCCTCGACACGCTCAGGGATCGGGGGGTGCGCGCCACGTTCTTTCTCGCGGGGCGATTCGTCGTCCGCTTCCCGGATGTCGTCCGGCGGATCGCCGCGGAAAACCACGAGGCGGGGAATCACACGTACACGCACGATCACCTGGCCCGCGGGTCGACCTGCGGCCGGTGGGAGACGCGGCCGGGGCTCACCTTCGCGCTCCTGAAGGACGAGATGGATCGAACCGCCGCGGCCTACACCGCAGTGACCGGCCGGAACCTCGAGCCCGTCTGGCGCGCGCCGTACGGCGAGACGAACCGCGAGATCCTCGAGTGGGCGGGTGCGGCGGGGTACGCCCACGTTCCCTGGAGCGACGGGCTGGACGCCCTTGACTGGGTCGCCGATCCCGCCTCAAGGCTCTACCAGACCGTGGACGCGGCGCTCGCGAGGCTTCTCCGGCGACTCGCCGCGCGCGGCGCCGCGGACGGGCCCGCGATCGTCCTCATGCACCTCGGGAGCTCCCGCCCCGCCGGAGAGCGGTTCGCCGAGGCGCTCCCGGCGCTCATCGACGGCGCGCGGACGCTCGGCTACCGGTTCGAGTCGGCGAGCGAGGCGCTCGCGGAAGGGAAGACGAGATGAGCCTGAAATTCGGGACCGACGGCTGGCGCGCCGTCATCGCGGACGAGTTCACCTTCGAGAACCTGGCGCTCGCGATCCGCGCGACGCACGCCGAGATGCCGGCCTCCCCGGCGCCCGTGATCGTCGGGCACGACACGCGCTTCCACTCCGCGGCCTTCGCGCGCGCGGCCGCCGAGACCTTCGCGCGCGCCGGCCGGAACGTGCTGATCACGACGGAGCCGTGCCCCACGCCGGCCGTCTCGTGCCAGGTCGTCGCCTCGGGCGCGCCGTTCGGGATCTCGATCACCGCAAGCCACAACCCCGCCGAGTTCAACGGCCTCAAGATCAAGAGCGCTCGCGGGGCGAGCGCTCCCCCGTCGGCGACGAAGGCGATCGAGGCGCGGATCGCCGCGGGGGGCGCGACCGCCGACGCGTCCGTCCCCGGGACGATTCGCGCGATCTCGTTCCACGAGGAGCACCACCGCCGCCTCCTGGCGATGGTCGACGTCGCGAAGATCCGGGCCTCGGGGCTGGTCGTCGCCTTCGACGCGATGCACGGCGCGTCCGGCGACGCGCTCGCGCGGATGATCGACTCGGGATCGACGCGCGTCGAGACGATCCGGGGGAACCCCGATCCCCTCTTCGGCGGCGTCAACCCCGAGCCGCTCGAGGCGAACCTCGCCCCCCTCGCGCGCCGCATGCGCGCCGGGGGGGCCGACATCGGCCTCGCGACCGACGGCGACGCCGACCGCATCGGCGCCTTCGACGAGACCGGACGCTTCGTGACGCCGCTGCAGATCGCGCCGCTCCTCGCCCGCCGGATGATCGCGTCGGGCCGGCGCGGCGAGATCTGCAAGACGTACGCGAACACCCTCCTCCTCGACCGCATCGCGAGGAAGGAGAGGCTCCCCTTCTCGGTCCACCCGATCGGCTTCAAGTACATCGCCGAGCGGATGGAGTCCCCCGGCTTCCTGATCGGCGGCGAGGAGAGCGGCGGGATCGGCATCGTCGGGTACCTTCCCGAGCGCGACGGACTCCTCATCTCGCTCATGCTCCTCGAGACGCTCGCGGCCGAGGGGAAGCCCCTCTCGGTCCTCCTGTCGGAGATGGAGAGGGAGTACGGCGCCCTCCGGTATTTCCGCGTCGACACGCCGTGCGACACCGACAGGGGAAGATCTCTCGCCGACACGCTGAAGCGCGACACACCGACGTCCCTCGGCGGCATGAAGGTGACGGGGATCGACACCCTCGACGGCGTGAAGCTCCTCTTCGGCGACGACGGCTGGATCCTGGCCCGCCCGTCGGGCACGGAGCCCGTCCTGAGGGGTTACTGCGAGGCGGCCGACGAGGCGGCGGTGCACGCGGCGATCGCCGAGCTCCTGGCCCGCGTCGGCGTGAAACCACCCCGCGCCTGACGGGCTCGCGCCGGCGATCGATTGACACCCGGCTCGTGGGGTTCGTACACTTCCCGCCTCCCTTCGAGGAAAGCGAGGCGTCCATGATTCCCGCAGACGACTCCTGCCGGGAAGCGCTCGATCGTCTCGCCGCGCTCGATCCCGACGGCGCCCGGAGGGCGTTCGACCGATGGCTGATCGGCGCCGGCTCCGCGGAGGCCCTCCTCGACGCGCTGTCGAGGCTCGACGCGGTCGCCCGGCGGATCGAGCGGAGCGCCGGAATCGAGGACGGCGCCCGGATGCTCCTCGCGCAGCGCCTCTCCCTCTCGGGATCGCTCGCGGAGATGCGGGCGATCTGCCGCGAGACCGTCGCCGGCATGCTCGCCGCGATCTCGGGACGGCCGCGCCTCAGCGCGCCGGTCGCGCGCGCCCGCGACTTCGTGACGGCGAATTTCAACCGGAGGATCTCGCTCCGGGAGGTCGCCGATGCGGCTGGACTCTCCCCGAACTACCTGTCGACCAAGTTCCGGGAGGAGTGCGGCGCGACGCTCGTCCGGTTCGTCCACGCGCTGCGGGTCGAGGCGGCGGCGAGGCTCCTCACCGAGGGGAACCGCAGGATCTCGGAGGTCGCCTCCCTGGTGGGATACCAGAACTACCGGGACTTCCACCGGAACTTCGTCAGGATTAGGAGGGCGCCTCCCGGCGCGTTCCTCGGCGCGCCGCCGCGCGGATCCGCGCCGCGAGGCGGCGTCTCGCGTCCCCGCTCGTGAACGAGGCCTCGGCCGCATGAACCATCAGGCGCGGTATCTCGTCCTCGCCGACGCCGAGCGCCCCCACCGCCAGCGCGATCTCCCGCCGCAGCGTCGTCCCGAAGATCGAGCGATCGTCGGATCCGAGGGAGACCCTCACGCCCGCGTCGATCAGCGCGCGCAGCGGATGGCGTCGCAGCGACGGGACGGCCCGCGTCATCAGGTTGCTCGTGGGGCAGACCTCGAGGGTGACCCCGTCCCTCGCCAGCCGGCGGAGGAGCGACCTGTCGGCTGCGGCCGAAATCCCGTGGCCGATCCGCTCCACGCCGAGGTCGTCGAGCGCCTCCCACACCGAGCGGGCCGTCGTCCCCTCCCCGGCGTGCGCGACGGTGTGAAGCCCCGCCCGGCGCGCGGCGTCGAACGCCCGGCGGAACGCGCGGGCCGGCGACGCCGCCTCGTCCCCGCCGAGCCCGACGGCGACGACGTCCCGCGGCTTCAGCCCGGCGATCTGATCGACGATCTCCTCGAACCACGCGGGGCCCCAGAGCCGCCCGCCGTCGGCGATCCACGCGATCGACGGCCCCCCGGCGATCCTCGCGCGCCGCGTCGCGCCCTCGAGCGCGCCGAGGACCTCGACGAGGGCGACTCCCCGCCTGAGGTAGACCTGGGGGGAGAAAAAGATCTCGGCGTGCGCGACCCCCTCGGCGCGAAGGTCCTCGATCAGCGCGAAGGCCGCCCTCTCGATGTCCTCGCGGGACTTCAGGAGGGACGCGCAAAAGACGAAGCTGTCGAGGAAGGGGACGAAGCCGCGGCGGCGCTGGAGCCCGAGGCCGGGGCGGGGCGCGCCGCCGGCGAGCCGGCGCCCCGAACGAAGGGCGAGCCGCGCCAGGACCCGGCGCGGGATCGACCCTTCGAGATGCAGGTGCGTTTCGACCAGCGGAAGGTCGCCGCGGGGCGCACTCACGGTGATGCGCCGCCTCAGAAGCGGAGGATGGAGCCGGCGGAGATCTCGGAGCCGGAGTAGCCCGCGGAGACGAACTGCTCGCGCCCCTCGATCATCAGCCCCCAGCGCGTGACGGGGAAGAAGTCGACGCCTCCGTACACCACGAGGCCGAACTGGGTGCCGTTGGTGAGGAAGCGGAAGTCGCCGACGTTTTTCACCCCGACCCCGAGCGCCGAGTTGACCCCCGCCGACGTCGCCTGGATCGCGTAGATGCCGGGGCCGACTCCGGCGTAGAGGTTCGTCTTCGGAAGTGGCCAGAGGTGCACCCAGGTGAAGATGAGAGGCGTCATGCGGACCCGGGCGTGGAACCGGAACTCACCGTTCCCGCCGATCGACCCCAGAGTCTTGAACGCCGTCCGCTGCTCGCTGAAGTAGCCGAGCTCGTACGTGAAGCCGTTCCGGGAGTCGTAGTAGTCGCGGAGCTGGAGCCCCCAGAGCGTCCCCTGGGTGACCGGAAGGTCGCTGGGGAAGAACCCTCCGACGCGGATTCGAAGATCGTAATCGTAGTCCTGCGCGCTCGCCGCCGACGCGCCGAGCGTGAGCGCGACGGCGGCGACGGCGACGATGGAGACGAACCGGACCCGCCGCGTCATCGCTCCTCCCGCTCTCAGACAGCGTCGACCAGTATCTGCCCTTCGCCCGACGCGCGCGCGATCGTCGAGCCCGCGCTCTCGACGAAGGGGTAATCCCCCGCGGCGTCGCTCCGGATCCTGACGTCGTCGGTCCACGCGACGAGCCTTCCCTCCGCGATGCGGAGAGGGTGCTCGGGCCGCACCTCGACGACGATCGGCTCGGCGCCGACGGAAAGAGCCAGGCTCCCCGTGCCGCGGAGCCGCACCGACGGGCGATCGGGGGGATCGGCCTCCGGCGGCGCCTCGGCGTCGAGGCTTCCCTCCCAGGCCAGGATCCGCCCCGCACTGACATGGACACGCTGGGCGCTCATAGGGAGTAGAAACGCGGACGCATTCCCGCCCGCGACCAGAACGCGCCCGGGCCCCCTGAGCTCGGTGAAGCCGGGGAGGGCGTCTGCGGCGGTCATCGAGCCGGACGCGAGGATCGCCGACCCCTTGCGGATCACGATCTTTCCCAGGAAGGCGATCTCGAGGCTGGCGCCACCTTTCAGCGCGAAGAGCGATTCCCCGACCAGGCTCCGCCGCCGCTCCTGTCCCTCGACGATCTCCCGGAGATCGAGGGGCGCCCACGCTGGCGGCGCCGACGAGACTCCCGCCGCGTCGACCCCCGCCGGGCGGCGGACGAAGGCGAGGACCTCGCCGCCGACGGCGACCGTGTCCGCCTCGGAGGGTGTCCTCGGGGGGGCCGCGGCGGCCTGCGGGGCGGTGTCGGAATCGGAGCGCCCCCGGCCCATCTCCCCCGCGAGCTTGGCGACGAGCGCGTCGGCCCCCGCCTTCCTCAGGTGATCCAGGCAGGCGTCGAAGTTTCCGTTGAGCCTCGCGATGAGGCCGAGGTAAAGATGAGGCTTGGGATTCCTGGGGTTGAGCCTCAGCGCTTCCTCGAGCGACGCCTGGGCCTCGGCGTGCCGCCCCTCCTTGAACTCGAGGATCCCGAGGTTCGAGTGCAGGATGTCGGCCTCGGGGTGGACGCCGAGGAGCGCCCGGTAGATCCCCGTCGCCTCGTGGCGCATGTCGAGCCTGAAGTAGACCATCCCGAGAAGGTTGAGGACCATCTCGTCGCGGGGGCGCAGTTTGAGCGCCTCCTCGAGATCCGCGCGCGCCCTCTCGACGTCGCCGCGCTGGAGGTGCTCCTTCCCCTTGTTCAGCCGGAGCAGGAAGATTCCCTGATCGAACGCCGGGGCGCTGAACCCGCGAACCGCGCTTCTCATGGTCGCCCTCCACGGCTCTCCGCCGGGATCACTCTCAGACTTCGTCGCGGGCGGAGGTTCGTGTAGCAGGGAACGCCCCCCGCCTCCACCTTCGCCAGCCGGATCGTGCTCGCGCCCGCCGCCCGATCGGCGCGCTGCAGATCGTCACC
Source organism: Acidobacteriota bacterium (assembly GCA_016195325.1). Taxonomy (NCBI): domain Bacteria; kingdom Pseudomonadati; phylum Acidobacteriota; species Acidobacteriota bacterium. The sequence goes on along the minus strand of JACPZX010000056.1, from coordinate 30,916 downwards.
GTAGTAGCTCCGGATCCTCGCGAGGTACGCCCGCGTCTCCTCGTAGGGGGGCACGCCGCCGTAGCGCGCGACCGACTCGGGCCCGGCGTTGTACGCCGCGAGCGCGAGCGTGACGTCGCCGTCGAACCGGGAGACCAGCTCCCTGAGGAAGGCGACACCGGCCTCGAGGTTCGTCGCCGGATCGTGGACGTCCTTGATGCCGAACCGGCGGGCGGTGTCGGGCATCAGCTGCATCAGGCCGCGCGCCCCCGCCTTCGACACGGCCCGCTGGTCGAAGGCCGACTCGGCGGCGACGACCGACTGGACGAACGCGGGATCGAACCCATAGCGCGTCGCCGATCCGGAGACGAGATCGCCCAGATCGACGGGCGGCGCGGGGACGCCCGGCTGCGACTCCATCGGGCGGGCCGGGAGGACCGGAGCCGGCACGTTCGTGACGAGGATCTCGCGGCCGCGGATCTCCTGCTTGATCTCGGCGCGAGCCGGCGGCGCGAGCGCCAGCGCCGCGGCCGCGAGCGCGGCGATGCGAAGCGCTCTCAAGGCGCCGCCCCCTGGGTGGCGCCGAGCGCGCGCGCGAGGGCGCCCTTCGACGCCGCGATCGCCTCGTCGAGCTTCGCGGGGTGCTTCCCTCCCACCTCGGCGAGCGTCGGCCGGCCTCCGCCCCCTCCGCCGACGAGGACCGCGATCTCCTTCATCAGCGCGCGCGCGTCGAGCCGCGACGCCAGATCGTCCGTGACGGCGACGAGGAGCGCGACCTTCTCGCCGTCGAGCGACCCGAGGACCACGACGCCGCTGCCGAGCTCCCGCTTCAGGTTGTCGGCGAGCGTCCGGAGCCCGGCGCGATCGAGATCCGCGACGCGCCGCGCGACGAGCTTCACGCCGCCGATCTCCTCGTGGGCCCTCTCCGCCGCCGCCCCTCCGCCCGGGCCGGCCTGGGCCGCCTTGAGGCGGAGCTTCTCGATCTCGCGCTTGAGGGTCTTGTTCTCGTTCCGGAGCGTCGCGATCTCCCCCGTCACCTCGTCGCGCGGGAGGTTGAACGTGCGCTCGATCGCCCGCAGGCGCTCCTCGTTCCGGCGCGCGTGCTCGAAGGCCCCGCGCCCCGTCAGCGCCTCGATCCGGCGGACTCCCGCCGCGATCCCGCGCTCCGACAGGATGAAGATCTGCCCGATGTCGCCGGTGCCGCGGCAGTGCGTCCCGCCGCACAGCTCCTGCGAGTAGCCGGGGACGGTGACCACGCGGACGCGGTCGCCGTACTTCTCCCCGAAGAGCGCGACGGCCCCCTCGCGGATCGCCTCGTCGTACGGTTTCTCCGACTTGTCGACGGGGGTGTTGAGGAGGATCTGCTCGTTGACCTGCTTCTCGATCGTGAGGAGCGATTCCGAAGGGACGGCTCCGGGGTAGTTGAAGTCGAACCGCAGCCTGTCGGGGCCGACGTAGGAGCCGGCCTGCTGGACCGACGCGCCGAGGACGTGCTTCAGCGACGCGTGGAGGAGGTGTGTCGCGGTGTGGTTCCGCATCGTCGCCGCGCGCGCGTCGCCGTTCACGGCCGCCTCCACGTCGCCCCCCTCCTCGATCGTCCCCTGGAGGACGCGGACGTGGTGCACGACGAGGCCGGGGGCGCCGTACGTCGTGTCCTCGACCTCCGCCTCGCTGCCGTCCTGCGAGGAGAGCCTCCCGGTGTCGCCGACCTGCCCCCCCGATTCCGCGTAGAAAGGCGTGCGGTCGAGCACGGCGAAACCGCTCTCCCCCTCCGGGAGGCGCGCGGCGCGCCCGGCGGCGGTGAACAGCGCGACGACCCTCGCCGCCGGCGCGCGGAGCGTGTCGTACCCCACGAAGCGGGAGCGCACCGTCGAGGCGAGCGCGGCGATCCCCTGAGGAAGGCGCCTGCCGGCGTCCCCCTTCCACGAGGCGCGCGCCTGCTCCCGGTGCTTCTCCATCTCGGCCTCGAGGACGTCGCCCACGGGCATCCTCGCCCCGAGCGGGAGCGCGAGCGCCCCCTGGATCTCGAAGGAGAGGCCGTACGTGGTGTAGAGCCTCACCGCCTCTCCCGCCGGGATCTCCGTCCCCGCGTGGCGCCGGTAGACCTCGTCCGCCACGTCGACGCCGCGCGCGAGGGTCGCCTCGAAGGCCTCCTCCTCGCGCCGGCAGGTCGCGGCGATGAGCGCGCGCTTCTCCTCGAGCTCGGGATAGGCGATCTTCATCAAGTCGACGACCCCGCCGGTGAGCCCGTCGAGGAACGGCAAGCCCACCTTGAGGTTCTTGCCGAAGGTGAGCGCGCGCCGGATGACGCGCCTCAGGACGTACCCGCGCTTCTCGTTCGACGGGACGATCCCGTCGGCGATGAGAAACGTGATCGCCCGGAGGTGATCCGCGATCACCTGGAGGCTGACGTCGGTCGGCTCCGACGCGCCGTACCGGACCCCCGCCCGCTCCGCGATCGCGCCGAGGAGGGGCATGAAGAGATCGGTGCGGTAGTTCGTCGTGACCCCCTGAGTGATCGCCGCGATCCGCTCGAGGCCCATGCCGGTGTCGATGGCGGGCCTGGCGAGCTTCGTCATCGACCCGTCCGCCTGCCGGTTGAACTGCATGAAGACGAGGTTCCAGAACTCGAGGTAGCGATCGCACTCGCATCCGAGCGCGCACGTGGCGCGGCCGCAGCCCACGTTCGGCCCCTGATCGATGTGGATCTCGGAGCACGGGCCGCAGGGGCCCGTGTCCCCCATCGACCAGAAATTGTCCTTCTCGCCGAGGCGGACGATGCGCGAGGCGTCGACCCCGGCCTCGCTCCGCCAGAGCGCCTCCGCCTCGTCGTCCTCCCGGAAGATCGTCACCCAGAGCCTGTCCTTCGGGAGGTGCATCGTGCCCGTGAGGAAGTCCCACGCGAAGGCGATCGCGTCCTTCTTGAAGTAGTCGCCGAAGGAGAAATTACCGAGCATCTCGAAGAACGTCTGGTGCCGCGCGGTGCGCCCGACCTGCTCGAGGTCGTTGTGCTTCCCGGAGACGCGGAGGCACTTCTGCACGGACGCCGCACGCGCGTAGGGGCGCTGTTCCAGACCGAGGAAGGTGTCCTTGAACTGGTTCATCCCGGCGTTCGTGAAGAGGAGCGTCGCGTCGCCGGCCGGGATGAGCGAGGAGCTCCGCACGACGCGGTGCCCGCGCGATTCGAAGTGCGAGAGAAAGCTCGACCGGATCTCGGACGCCTTCAAGAGTCACCGCCCCGCTCGTCCTCGCGCTTCCTGAGCTCCGCCATCGCGCGCGCGATCGCGCTCATTCCGAACCCGCGCCGCGCCAGCGCGGCGCGAACTCTGTCGCGCTCCACCCGATCCGTCGGGAGTCCCTTCACCCGGACGATCTTCTCGAGGGCGCGCGCCGCATCCGACGGAGAGCTCTCGCCGCTCTCGACGGCCCTCGACAGCTCCGACTCGATCACGTCGCGCGGGACGCCGCGACGGGCCAGCTCCTGGCGCACGCGCCCCGGCCCGAGGCCCCGACTCACCGCGCGCGTCCCGATGAAGGCCGCCGTGAAGCGGGCGTCGTTGACGTAGTCGAGCTCGACGAGCCTCAGGATCGCCGCCGTGATCTCGGCGGGAGGAAAACCCTTGCGCCGCAGGTGGGCGGTGATCTCGGCGGCGGTCATCGATCGGCGCGAGAGCGCGGCGAGGGCCGTCTCCACGGCGCCCCTTCCCGCGCCGGCTCCCCGGGAGCCGCGATCCATCGGGGCGCGAAACGGGGACACCGCCGGCCTCAGCGGTTGAAGGAAAAGGGTGAGTTCGGATCCTCGGGGCCTGCGTCGTCCGCGTGCAGGCTGGTCTCCATCTCCTGGTTCGACGCGTCGCCGGTGGACTGGATCCCCTGGATCTTGAGCTTGAACTCGTCCGGGTTCGACGCGCGCCTCAGCGCCTCGTCGAGGGAGATCTTCTCCTTCTGGTACAGGGCGTAGATGCTCTGGTCGAACGTCTGCATCCCGTACTGCGACGTGCCCTGGGAGATCGCCTCGCGGATGAGCTTCGTCTTCTCCTTGTTCTCGATGCAGTCCCGGATGTAGGGCGTCACGCGCATGATCTCGGCCGCCGGAACGCGACCCTGCCCGTCCACCTTCGGCAGCAGCCGCATCGAGATGACGGCCTTCAGCACCGAGGCGAGCTGGATGCGGATCTGCTTCTGCTGGTGCGGCGGGAAGACCGAGATGATGCGGTTGACGGTCTCCGTCGCGTCGAGGGTGTGGAGGGTGCTCATCACGAGGTGTCCGGTCTCGGCGGCGGTCAGCGCCGTCTCGATCGTCTCGTAGTCGCGCATCTCACCGACGAGGATGACGTCGGGATCCTGGCGCAGCGCCGACCTCAGGGCCTGCGCGAACGACTTGGTGTCGACCTCGACCTCGCGCTGGTTGATCAGGCTCTTCTTGTCGCGGTGCAGGAACTCGATCGGGTCCTCGATGGTCATGACGTGCTCGGTGCGCGTCGAGTTCACGTAGTCGATCATCGCGGCCAGAGTCGTGGACTTTCCCGACCCGGTCGTCCCGGTGCAGAGGATCATCCCCCGGCGCTCCTCGCAGATCGTCTTGAGGACTCCGGGGAGCTCGAGGTCGGTGAAGGTGCGGATCTTGATGGGGATGACGCGGAGGACCAGGCCGACCGTCCCGCGCTGCTGGAAGATGTTGCAGCGGAACCGTCCCAGCCCGGGGACCGAGTACGCGATGTCGATCTCGTAGTTGTCCTTGAACTTCTGCTTCTGCCGCCCGCTCATGATGCTGAAGGCCATGGCGATCGTGTCCTCCTGCATCAGCCGCTTGAGCTCGGTGAGCGGGAGGAGGTTCCCGTGGACGCGGATGACGGGGTAGGACCCGACCTTCAGGTGAAGGTCCGAGGCTCCGCGGTCGGTCGCGATCTTGAGGAGGTCGTTGATGTGCATGCGATCTCCGGAGTGGGACGGACGCTCGGCGACAAAGTATGAAAGTTAGTGGAGTGGATGGGCTGAGTCAACCAGAGCCGGGAGTCACGGGGCTCCGGGCCGCATCTCGCCGAGCGCGGCGAGGACCAGGGTCAGCGCGGCGACGGCGGCGGTGTCGGCCCTGAGGATCCGCGGCCCCAGCGTCGCACTCGCCCATCCTGCCGCGGTGGCCTCGGCTCCCTCCGCCTCGGACCAACCCCCCTCGGGGCCGATGAGGATCACCGTTTCGGGTGGGACGCCGGGGGACAGAATGTCCACCACCTCACGGGCCGCCGGGGCGGTAATAAAGATGATACGCGCCGCCCGGGAGGCGGCGTCCGGGGCGGCGACACGGGCGAAGGGGGCGGGGTCAGCGATCGCGGGGACGACGAGGCGGCCGGACTGCTTGGCGGCGGCGACGGCGATGCGGCGCCAGCGCGTGAGACGGGGCCACCCCCCCGAGGGGGGCCTCACCGTGCCGCGCTCCGCGATGACCGGGAGAATCGCCGCGACGCCGATCTCGACGGCCTTCTCGACGATGAGGTCCATGCGATCTCCGTGGGGGATCGCCTGCGCCAGGATCACCCTCGCGGCCGGCTCGACGGCGGGGTCCTCGGGGCGCTCGAGGGCGACGGCGGCCCCGGTGTCTCCGAGGGTGCGGATGCGCCCCACCGAGCCGCGGCCGCGGCCGTCGAAGACGGAGACCTCGTCGCCGACCCGAAGCCTCAGCACCCGCCGGAGGTGATGCAATTCGTCGCCGCGGATCAGCCCCTGCGTCTCGTTGAGGTCGGCGGGGTCCACGAGAAACCGGCGCTCACGCACGGCGCGCCCCGCAGACGAGGCAAGCCCAGCCGTCGCGCGCGGCCGCGCGCTCCACGGCGAGCCCGGCGGCCGCCGCGACGGCGGTGATCTCCCCGACCTCCTCGGGAAGAATCCCCGAGAGGACGAGCGCGCCGCCGGCGGCGAGGCGTGAGGCCAGGTCCGGGATCGCGCGCGCGAGAATCGTCCCGTTCAGGTTCGCGACGACGAGATCGAAGCGGCGGTCGTCGATCGAGGCGGTGTCGCCGATGACGAACCGGATCGCCCCCGCGGCGCCGTTGAGCCGGGCGTTCTTCACGGCGACCTCGATCGCCTCCGGGTCGTTGTCCACCCCCACGACGTCGGCGGCGCCGAGGAGCTTCGCGGCGATCGCGAGGATGCCGCTCCCCGTGCCGGCGTCGAGGACCGAGAGCCCCCGGGGACCGCACCGCTCGATCTCCTCCAGGCACATCCGCGTCGTCGGGTGCTCGCCGGTGCCGAAGGCGCGCGAGGGGCAGATGAAGAGTTTCATGCGGGGCGGCGCCTCGTCGAGATCCTCGACAGGCGTGACGACGAACCGCTCGCCGACCGGGAACGGCGCCAGCGACGCGACCCACCGCTCGACCCATCGACCGTCCGGAATGCCGGTGACGGAGAGGACTCGCGGCGGGGCCAGGCCCGCCGCGAGCGGCGCGAGGAGACGCTCGATCGAGCTCGCCTCGGGAGGCGCCGCGGGGCCGTCGAACCAGGCCCTGAGCCTCGCCGGGTCGGGAGATGGGGATCCGGGCGGGGCCGTGTCGACGGAGACGCCGCGGGCGCCGAGATCGAGGAGGAGCGCCGCGGCCTCGTCCTCGATCGCGGCCGGGATCGAGATCGCGACTTCGATCCAGGAGATCAGGAGAAGAAGTCCTTGACCTTCGCGAAGAGGGAGCGGTCCTCCTCGGTGAACTCCTCGTCCCCCGTCTCGCTGAGCTTCTGGAGTGCCTTCTTCCCCTCCTTGGACAGCTTGCGCGGCGTCATCACGACCGCGCGCACCTTGAGATCGCCGACCCCCGAGCCGTCCTTGATCCCGTGGCCGCGGAGCCGGAACTCGGTCCCCGCCTGCGTCCCCGCCGGGATCTTCAGATCGGCCGAGCCGCCGCCGAGGAGCGGCACCTTCACCTCGCCGCCGAGCGCGGCCTGCGAGAAGGTGATCGCGACGCGCGCGTGCAGGTGCCTCCCCTCGCGCTCGAAGCGGGAGTGCTCCCGGACGTGGATGATGACGTAGAGGTCCCCCGCCGGCGCGCCGAGATCCCCGGAGCCTCCCTCCCCGCGCACGCGCAGCCTGTTTCCCTCGTCGACCCCGGCCGGGATCTTGATCGTCAGCTTCGCGTCGCGGCGGACCTGGCCGGCGCCGCGGCACTCCTCGCAGGGCCTGCGGATGGAGCGCCCCGTCCCGCGGCAGGTGCCGCACGTCCTCGCGATCGTCAGGAAACCCTGCTGGAAGGCGAGCTGCCCGGTGCCGTTGCAGGAAGGGCAGGTCACGATGTCCGCGGGGGACTTCGCGCCGGCCCCCTTGCAGGCCTCGCATGCGAGCGTGCGGGTCAGCCGCACCTCGGCGTCTTTGCCGAAGGCGGCCTCCTCGAGCGAGAGCTCCATGTCGTAGCGGAGGTCATCGCCGCGCTGCGGGCCCCGGCGCCGGCCGCCGCGGCGAAAAGGATCGCCGAACCCGAAGAGGTCGCCCAGGATGTCGGCGAAATCGCCGAAGACCGCCTCGTCGAACTGAGGCGCTCCCCCCGATGCGCCCGCGACACCCTGGTGGCCGAAACGATCGTAGCGGGCCCGCTTGTCCGGGTCGGAGAGGATCGCGTAGGCCTCGGCGGCCTCCTTGAAGGCCTCCTCGGCCTTGTGGTCGCCGGGATTCCGATCCGGATGATGCTTCAGAGCGGCTCTGCGATAGGCGCTCTTGATCTCCTCGGCGCTCGCCTCGCGCGCGACGCCGAGGATCTCGTAGTAGTCTCGCGAGGGCATCCCTTACTCGATGATCTCTCCCGAACCGGGAGGGGCGTCGCCTCCGCCGCCGGACTTCGCCGCGGGGGAGGGACTGTAAAGGATGACGTCGGTGAGGATCTTCGAGGCCTCCTGGAGCTTCTCGAGGCACTTCGTGCTCTCGGCGACGCTCGAGCCCGACAGGGCCCGCCTCGCCTCCGCGAGCGCCTTCTGGACCTCCCGGCGCTTCTCCTCGGGAAGCATGTAACCGAACTCCGTGAACGTCTTGTCGTTGTTGTCGAGCAGCCCCTCGAGCCGCTGCTGGACTCGCATGAGCTCGGCGCGCACGCGATCCTCCTCGGCGTGGCGCTTCGCGTCCTCGATGATCTCGTTGACCTCGCGCTCCGAAAGGCCGCTCGACGGGGTGACGACGATGCGCTGCTCCCGCGACGTCGCCTGATCGCGCGCCGAGACGTGCACGATGCCGTTGCTGTCGATGTCGAACGTGACCTCGATCTGGGGGACTCCCTTCGGCGACGGGGGGATCCCGACCAGCTCGAACCGCCCGAGCGACTTGTTGTGCGCCGCGACCTCGCGCTCCCCCTGAAGGACATGGACCTCGACCTTCGTCTGGTTGTCGGTCACGGTCGTGAAGATCTTCGACTTGCGGGTGGGAATCGTGGCGTTGCGCTCGATGAGCGTCGTGAACATGCCTCCGCGCGTCTCGATGCCGAGCGAGAGGGGCGTGACGTCGAGGAGGACCATGTCCTTGACCTCGCCCCTCAAGATGCCTGCCTGGATCGCGGCGCCGACGCCGACGACCTCGTCGGGATTCTTGTCGCGGTTCGGCTCGCGCCCGAAGATCTCCCGCACCATGTCGACGACGCGCGGCGTGCGGGTCTGGCCGCCGACGAGGAGCACCTCGTCGACGTCGGCCGCCTTCATCTTCGCCATCTCGAGGGCGTCGAGGCACGGCTTGCGGGTGCGCTCGATCAGGTCCTCGACCATTTTCTCGAAGTCGGCGCGGCCGAGCTTCACGTTGAGGTGCTTCGGCCCGCTCTCGTCGGCGGAGAGGAACGGCAGGTTGATGTCCGCCGTCTCCTGCGCCGAGAGCTCGCACTTCGCCTTCTCCGCCGCCTCCTTCAGCCGCTGGAGGGCGAGCTTGTCGTGCCTCAGGTCGATGCCGTGCGTCTTGCGGAACTCGGCGAAGAGCCATTCGACGATGCGATGATCGAAGTCCTCGCCGCCCAGGAACGTGTCCCCCGAGGTGGCCTTCACCTCGAAGACGCCGTCGCCGATCTGGAGAATCGTCACATCGAAGGTGCCGCCGCCGAGGTCGTACACGACCAGGCGCTTCTCCTGCGTCTCGTCGTGACCGTACGCGAGGCAGGCGGCCGTCGGCTCGTTGATGATGCGCGAGACCTTGAGCCCCGCGATGCGGCCGGCGTCCTTGGTGGCCTGGCGCTGCGAGTCGTCGAAGTACGCCGGCACGGTGATGATCGCCTCGTCCACCTCGGCGCCGAGATAGTCCTCGGCGATCTCCTTCAGCCGCGAGAGGATGATGGCGGAGATCTCGGGGGGGGAGTAGTCGCGGTCCTTGATGCGGATCCGGATGTCTCCGTTCGGCGCCTCGGCGATCTGGTACGGAAGGAGGTTCATCGCGTGCTGGACCTCCGGCGAGTTGAACTTGCGGCCGATGAGCCGCTTGACGGCGTGGACGGTGTTGGTGGGGTTCGTGATCATCTGGCGCTTGGCGATGTGACCCACGAGGCGATCGCCCTTCTCGGTGAACCCGACGATCGACGGGATCGTGCGGCTCCCCTCCTTCGTCGGCACGACGTGGGGCTTGCCCCCCTCGATGAAGGCGACGCAGCAGTTCGTGGTGCCGAGGTCAATCCCTATGATCTGGCCCATCGGACCCTCCCTGCTCCGGACGTTCCGACGCCTGCGTTTCGCTCCCCGCGGGCTTCGGGGACGGGATGACGACCTTGACCAGCGCGGGCCGGAGGACGCGCCCCGCGTACGTGTACCCCTTCGCGATCTCCTCGATGACGGTGTTCGGCGCGAGCCCCTCGCGCGGTTCGGCGGCGACGGCGTCGTGGTAGGTGGGATCGAACGGCTCGCCGAGGGCGTCGATCGGCTCGAGCCCGAGCTTGCGGAGGCTCTCGCCGATCTGCCGGCGGATGAGCGTCACTCCCTCGCGGAACCCCAGGGCCTCCTCGGGCTGCGCGAGCGCCCGATCGAGGTTGTCGAGCGCGGGGATGATCTCCCGCAGCACCGCGCTTCCGGCGCGGGCGCGATCCTCGTCGCGCTCCCGTTCCATGCGGCGCTTGAAGTTCTCGAGATCGGCCCGCGCCCGGAGGTACAGGTCGTGGACGCGGTCTTTCTCGGCGAGCGCCTCCTGGAGGCGCGCCGACACCGCGTGCGACGACGCGTGCGGGGTTCCCGGGGAGGTGTCCCCGATGATCTCGATCGACGAGTCGTCGCTCCCCGGCTTCTGGGAGTCGTCCATCCCGCCGAGGATCTCGTCGAGGTTGATCTTCTCGGGCTTGCCGGTTCCGTCGGACATCTTCCCTCTCCCCGTCAGAGCGTGTAGGGCTTGAGGAGCGTGCCGAAGAATCGCGAGACGTAGTCGACGAGCGCGACCGCCTTCGCGTACTCCATGCGAGTCGGGCCGAGCACTCCGAGCGCGCCGAGCGGCTGCCCCTCGGGGCCGTAGGCCGACGTGATGAGCGTGCACTGGTTCAGCTCGGGCAGGTCGGTCTCCGATCCGATCAGGACCTTCACGCCGGGATGGCCCTCCTCGAGGCACCGGTTGAGGATGCGGAGGATCCGGTGCTTCTCCTCGAACGTGCGGAAGATGGCCTTCAGGCGCTCGGCGTCGGCGAAGTCGGGGCTGTCGAGCAGGTTCGAGGTCCCCTCCACGAAGACGTGTCTCTCGGTCGGCTCTTCGGGCATCTGGTCCACCGACGCCTGGGCGAGCGTGATCGCGTCCTTCAGCAGCCGGTCGTAGAGGGCCTTCTCCTCGGCCATCATGGCGACGATCCTCTCGCGCGTCTCGGGGAGAGTCATCCCCTGGAACGTCTCGGTGAGGAACCTGCCGGCGCGATCGAGCTGATCCTGCGCGTATTCGTCCTCGGTCTCGAAGACCTTGTTGTGGATGATTCCGGTCTCGGCGACGAGGATCGCGACGACGCGCCTCGAGGCGAGCTGCACGAACTCGAGGTGCCGGAGCCTGACGCGCGAGACGTTCGGCGTGATGACGACGCCGATCTGGTTCGTGAGCTGCGAGAGGACGCGCGAGACCTGCCCGAAGAGCGCGGCCGCGTCGGTCACCGGCTGCCCCAAGGAAGCGTGGATGAACTGCTCGTCGGCGCGCGCGATGGGGTGCCCCCGCATCAGGTTGTTCACGTAGACCCGGTACCCCAGCTCCGTCGGAATCCTTCCGGCCGAGGTGTGCGGCTGCTCGAGGAGCCCGAGCTGCTCGAGATCGGCCATGGTGTTCCGGATCGTGGCCGCGCTGAGGTGCTCGGAGCTCTTCTGCGCGAGCGTTCTCGATCCGACGGGCTCCCCCGAGCGGACGTACTGCTCGACGACGGCCCCCAGGATCTCCTGGCCCCTCTGGTCGAGCGCGATGTCACTCATGTTGTTGATTGTCATGAACTTATCGAGACAGAAAACGACGTGCCAATATAAAGTCGGCGATCCGGACCGTCAAGGCGACGACGCGGCGAACGGGCCGTCTCAATCGTCGGCGACGACCGTCTTGCCCAACGTCCCTGTGCCGGCGGCGAGCAGGTACGTGCGGATGAAATCGTCGATGTCGCCGTCCAGGACGTCCTGCGGCTGGGTGCTGATCTCGCCCGTCCTGAGGTCCTTCACCTGCTTGTACGGGTGCAGGACGTACGAGCGGATCTGGCTCCCGAAGCCGATCTCGCGCTTCGTCCCCTCCACCCTGGATCGCTTCTCGTCCTGCTTCTTCATCTCCATGTCGTAGAGGCGCGACCTCAGGACTCTCATGGCCATCTCGCGGTTCCGGTGCTGGGACCGCTCGTTCTGGCAGGCGACGACGAGGCCGCTGGGAAGATGCGTGATCCGGACCGCCGAGTCGGTCACGTTCACGTGCTGGCCGCCCGCGCCGCTGCTGCGGTACGTGTCGACCCGCAGGTCCTTGTCCTCGATCTTGATCTCGATGGTCTCGTCGAGATCCGGGGTCGCGTAGACGGCGGCGAACGACGTGTGCCGCCTTGCGTTCGCGTCGTAGGGGCTGATCCGCACCAGCCGGTGGACGCCGTTCTCCGCTCTCAGGTACCCATAGGCGTTCTCACCCGAGACGAGGAGGGTTGCGCTCTTGATCCCCGCCTCCTCTCCCTGCTGGATGTCCATCACCTCGACGCGGTAGCCGCGTCGCTCGCACCACCTGAGGTACATCCGGTAGAGCATGTCGGCCCAGTCCTGGGCCTCCGTGCCTCCGGCGCCGGCGTTGATGTTGAGGATGGCGTTCGAGTGATCGTACTCGCCGCGCAGCATCATCTGCAGCTCGACGGCGTCGGCCCGGCGCGAGAGGTCCTCGACGGCGGCCTCGAGATCGGCCTCGACGGGCTCCCCCTCCCTCCCCAGCTCGACGAGGACCTCCGAATCGTCGAGGTCGGCGAAGAGCTTCTTGCCGAGGGTGAGAGCTGCCTCGATCTTCGAGCGGCGCTGGTTGACGGCCTGCGCGGCGGCGGGATCCCCCCAGAAGCCGGGATCGCCCATGCGCGCAGTCAGCTGATCGAGGTCTTTCTGGCGCCCGGGGAGGTCAAAGATAGCTCCGGAGCCCTTCGAGGCGGTCCTTCACCGCGGTGTGGCGTCGAAGTAGCTCTTCATCCATGAACGACCTCCGGAGGGGAACGGCGCGAACGGCGCGAGAGCCGAGAGTATCACACAGATCCAGCTGACGGCATCCCCGACCCGGGCATACACCGAGAGCCCCGAGGCGAGGGGCACGTCCGTGACGAGGATCCCCGCCCCGCCGTACGCGAGCGATTGCAGCACCCGACCGCGATCATCGACCACGGCCGAGATGCCGGTGTTGGCCGCGCGGACCAGGTACCGCCGCTCCTCGACCGCCCGGATCACCGCGAGCCCCAGATGCTGGCGGGGCCCCGCCGAATCGCCGAGGAAGGCGTCATTCGTCAGGTTCACGAGCAGCTCGGCCCCCTGGAGCGAGACGGACCGGGCGAGCGACGGGAAGATCGCCTCGAAGCAGACGAGGGGGCCGAGCGTCGCCCCCGCTCCTTTCAGGACGCGCGGACGCGCCCCCGGGGTGAAGTCGCTCGCCTCGACGACGAGTTTCTCGACGAACCCCAGGAAGCGCCTGAGCGGCACGTACTCGCCGTACGGCACCAGGTGGACCTTGTCGTAGCGCTGCATCGGGTGGCCGCTCCCCGAGATGAGGAAGGCGCTGTTGTACGTCCTCTCGTCGGGAGCACCACGCCTCTCGTAGTGCACGCTCCCGACGAGGAGGTCGACGCCGAGGTCCTTCGCGAGGAGATCGAGCGCCCCGAGGTACGCGGGGGAGGAGACGAGGGGCGACGGAACCGCTGACTCCGGCCAGACGACGAGCTTCGCGCCGGCGGCGGCCGCGCGGCGCGTCGCGTCGAGATGGGCGGAGAAGATCGCCGGGGCGCGCGAGGGATCCCACTTCTCCTCCTCGGCGACGTTTCCCTGCACGAGGCCGACCCTGATCGATCGATCCGCCACGTGACCGGGGAGGGCGAGGCGCGCCGCGCCGTAGGCGGCCGCGAGCGCGATCAGCGCGAGGTGGACGAAGGCCACCCGCCGCGCGCGGAGCCACCACGCGGCGGCCGCGGCGCTCCCGGCCGCGACGACGAGCGAGACGGCGAAGACGCCCCCGAGATCCGCGACCTGGAGGAAGAGGGGGGCTCTCGCTTGCGTCGCCCCGAGGAGCGACCAGGGGAGCCCCGTGAAAAGGAAGCCGCGGATCCACTCGAGCCCGGCCCAGATCGCGGGCCCGACGAGGAGCGCGAGCGGCCGGCCGCGTCGGTCGGCGATCCGGTGGGACCAGAACCCGAGGAGGGAGAAAAAGAGGGCGACGTGGATCGCGAGGAGGAGGTAGACGCCGGCCGCCTCGGGTTGCGACAGCCTCCCCCACTTCACGAGGAGGTCGTACCACCACGCGAAGGTCGCCGCCTGAAAGGCGAGCCCGAAGAGAAACCCCTCCCGCGCGGCCGCGAGGGGCGTCCGGGCCGTGACGGCGAGAACGAAGAGGGGTGCGGCGAGGAACCAGCCGGCCCACGAGAGATCGAGCGGAGGAAAAGCCGCGGCGAGGAGCCCACCCGAGACGAGCGCGACCGCCGCCCGCCTCACGTCAGGGGATCCAGGTCCGAAGCCTTTCCTCGGACTGCAGGCGGCGCGCGATCCTCTCCGCCTCGGCCCGCCCGGCGTACGGGCCGACCTTGACCTTCCGCATTCCGGCCTCGGCGGGCGCGTCCCCCGCGGTGATGGAGACCGGGTATCCCTTCGCCGCGAGGCGAACCCTGAGCGCCTCGGCCGCGCGCGGGTCCTTCGTCGCCATCACCTGGATCAGGAGACCGGCATGGGTCGCCGGTGGGCCGGCCGCCGGCGCCTCCGCGGAGGCGGCCGCGGGATCCCGCTTCGATTCGACGCGCACGGGGAGCTGCTTCTCGGGGGGCGCAGCCGCCTCGATCTTCGGGGCCGCGTGATCCTCCTCGAGCGTCCGGAAATACGTCAGCTCGCGGTTCACGTCCTCGACCGGGACGGTCCCCGACTCCCCCGTTCTCGGCGACCCGATCTCGGTGGCGCGGGTCGCCTGCCTCTCGACCCACCGCCCGAGAAGGAACGACGAGATGCACAGGAGCGCCATCAGCACCACGATCGCGGCGAGGTGCCGCGTCTGGAGCTCGAACTCCCGGATCTGCGAGCGGCTCTCCTCGGCCATCTCTACGGAAGGGCCTTTCCGCCCGGCGCGATGAAGGCCTTCAGGAAGTCGACCGGGACGGGGAAGATGATCGTCGAGTTCTTTTCCGCGGCGATCTCGGTGAGGGTCTGCAGGTAGCGGAGCTGGATCGTCACGGGATTCTGTGAGATCACCGCCGCCGCCTCGCCGAGCTTCGCCGAAGCCTGCGCCTCGCCCTCGGCGTGGATGATCTTCGCCCGCTTCTCGCGCTCCGCCTCGGCCTGCTTCGCCATCGCGCGCTGCATGTCGGGCGGGAGATCGACGTGCTTCACCTCGACCATCGAGACCTTGATCCCCCAGGGGTCCGTGTGCCGGTCGAGGATCGACTGGAGGTCGGCGTTGAGCTTCTCGCGCTGGGACAGGAGGTCGTCGAGGTTCACCTGCCCGAGGACGGACCGCAGCGTCGTCTGCGAGATCTGCGACGTGGCGTAGTGGAAGTTCTCCACCTCGACGATGGCGCGGTTCGGATCCATGACGCGGAAGTAGACGACCGCGTTCACCTTCACCGAGACGTTGTCGCGGGTGATGATGTCCTGTGGCGGCACGTCGAGGACGATCGTGCGGAGGCTCACTCTCATGACGCGATCGATCGGCCAGAGGATCAGCGCGAGGCCGGGGCCCCGCGGCTTGGGAACGAGCCGGCCGAGCCGGAAGATGACGCCGCGCTCGTACTCGTTGAAGATCTTGATGCAGTTGAGAATCCAGAAGACGAACAGGATGACCGGGACGAGCAGCAGTTGCATCGACGACCTCCAGGAAAGAGTCGCGCGGCGTCAGGCCCGCTCGACCTCCACCACCATGTCCGTCAGACTCCGGACGCGCACCTTCGTTCCGGCCGGGATGGGCTCCGCCGCGCGCGCGCTCCAGTACTCACCGTGCACGAAGACGCGACCGCCGGCTCCCACCTCGGTGAGCGCGGTGCCGATCTCGCCGACCAGCCCGTCGGGGCCCGTCGTCACCTTCCACCGGCGCGAGGCGACCGCGCGGTAGGTCAGGAACGCCATGATCCCCGCGAGCGTGAGGGCGATCGGGAGAACCACCGCTCTCTGAACCCGCATCTCGGGTATCGGCCCGTCGAAGAGGATCAGGAATCCCAGCGTGACGGCGAAGACGCCGCCCGCGGTCAGCAGGCCGAAGGATGCCACTTTGATCTCCACGACGAACAGCCCGATGCCGGCGCCGATCAGGATCAGCCCGAGGAGGTTCAGCGGGAGGATCTGGGTCGCCAGCGCGAAGAGGAAGAGCGAGACGCCCCCGATGACGCCCGGCGCGATGACCCCGGGGTGGGTGAACTCGACGTAGAGCCCCAGCAGGCCGACGACGAGGAGGACGATCGCCACGTTGGGATCGGCGATGGCCCCGAGCAGCCGCTCGCGCCGCGTCATCTCGAACGGCTCGCGGGGGACCCCGGCCGTACGGGCGACGATCTCCACCCCGTCGAACCGGCGGATCGTCTTCCCGTCGAGCTCGGCCAGCAGGGCCTCGAGATCGTGGGCGACGTAGTCGATGAGGTGCTGGTCGAGCGCCTCGGTCTCGGTCACCGAGACGCTGTCGCGGACGATCTTCTCGGCGAGATCGGCGTTGCGCTTCCGGTTCTGCGCGATCGTGCGCGCCTGGGCCGCGAGGTCGTTCTCGACCTTCTGCAGCATGATGTCGTCCTTCGTGTTCTGCCCGAAGGGCGTCACCGGGTGGGCCGCGCCGATCTGCGTGCCGGGGGCCATGGCCGCGACGTCGGCGGCGAAGGCGATGTAGAAGCCCGCCGACGCCGCGCGTGCGCCGCTCGGCCCGACGAAGACGACGACGGGGGTCCGCGACGCGAGGATCGACTGGATGATGTCGCGCGTCGAGGAGACGTCCCCTCCGGGGGTGTCCATCGAGAAGACCAGGAGCGCGGCCCCTTCGGCGTCGGCGTGGGCGACGGCCCGCGCGACGTGACCGGCCACGACGACCTGGATCGGCCCGCGGATCTCGTCGAGGACGATCGCTCCCGAGGCGTGCGCCCGCGCGGCCGGCGCGAGGAGCGCGACGGCGACGAGCGCCACGACGGTCCGCGACGTCACGTTCAGCCCACGCTCCTCCGGATCCTCTCGACTCCCTCGCGGATCCGGTCGAGCGACAGCGCATACGAGAACCTGAGGTACCCCTCGGCGCCGAAGGCTCCGCCCGGGACGGTCGCGACCTTCGCCTCCTTCAGGAGAAAGGTCGCGACCGATCCATCGTCCTTCACGCCGAGCTTTCCGTAGAGGCCGGTCACCCGCGGGAAGGCGTAGAAGGCCCCCCCGGGCATGGGGCAGACGATCCCGCGCACCGCGTTGAGTCCGTCGACGATCGCCGTCCGGCGCGCCGTGTACTCCGTGAGCATGCGCGCGACCGAATCCTGAGGTCCCGCGATCCCCTCCGCGGCGGCCGCCATGGCGCACCCCGCGGTGTGCGTCGTGTCGTGGCTCTGGATGGCGGCCATCGCGGAGATCAGCTCCTTCGGCCCGAGCGCGTACCCGACGCGCCACCCCGTCATCGCGTACGACTTCGAGACGGAGCTGACGAGGAGCAGCCGATCCCGCACCCTCCTGTCCGAGAGGGCGGGGGTCGCGTGGCGGCGCCCGTCGTAGAGGAAGTGCTCGTAGCATTCGTCGAAGATCAGGTAGAGGTCGCGCCTCAGCGCGAGGGCGACGAAGCGATCGATCTCCTCCTGGGGGATCACGGCCCCCGTCGGGTTGCTGGGCGAGCAGAGGACGATCGCGCGCGTCCGGTCCGTGCAGAGCGCGTCGGCGGCCGCCGCCTTCGGGATGAATCCGTCCCGCTCGACGGTCGGTAGGATCACCGGGGCGCCGTCCGCCAGTCGCACCTGCTCCGGGAACGACACCCAGTACGGCGCGGGGATGATCACCTCGTCGCCGCGCGAGAGAATCGCCATCATCGCCTCGTACAGGACGCTCTTCGCCCCGCACCCGACGAGGATCTCGCTCTCCGCGTAGTCGCTCCCGTAGCGGGCGCGGTACGACGCCGCGATCGCGGCCCTCAGCGGTTTGTAGCCGAGCGTCGGCAGGTAGTGGCTCAGGTTCGCGTCGATTGCCTTGTGGGCCGCCTCCTTCACGTTCGCCGGCGTGTCGAAGTCGGGCTCTCCGGGACCGAAGTCGATGACGTCGATCCCCTTCTCCTTCAGGCGGTCCGCCTCGGCCTTCACCGCGATCGTCGCGGAGGGCTCCAGGTTTGAGAGCCTCGCTGCGAGGTTCAAGACTTCCCTCCCCGGCCCTTCGAGGCCGCCCTCTTCCTCGCCGCGCCGACGCGGCTCTCGATCATCCGCTCGACCGCCTCGGGGACGAGCCCCGTCACGCTCCCGCCCAGGGCGACGACCTCCTTGACGAGGCGGGACGAGACGTAGCTGTACGCCTCGCTCGGCATCATGAAGACCGTCTCCATCTCGGGGTTGAGGCGCCGGTTCATGAGCCCCATCTGGAACTCGTACTCGAAATCGGAAATCGCGCGCAGGCCCCGGACGATCACGCTCGCCCCGCGCGAGCGCGCGTAGTCGGCGAGGAGGCCGTCGAACGACTCGACGGTGACGTTCCCCAGCCGCGCCGTCGCCTCGACGATGAGCCCCCTGCGCTCGGGGACGGTCAGGAGGGGCGACTTCTCGTAATTCTCGAGGATGGCGACGATGACCCGCTCGAAGAGGCGGCTCCCCCTCTCGATGATGTCGAGGTGGCCGTTCGTGATCGGATCGAAAGTGCCGGGATAGACGGCGATGATCGGGGATTCCGCGCGGCGGCGGCTCATGGCGTCTTCCTTCCCTCGATGAGGGCCGCGGCGTGCCGGCGGGCCGTCGGCGCCTCGGGGGAGCCGATCATCCGGGCCAGCTCCTCCACGCGCTCATCGCTTCCGAGGGTCCTCGCGACCACCTTCGTCCGCCCGCGCTCGGTGACTTTCTCGATACGGATGTGGGTGTCGGCGAGCGCCGCCACCTGGGGGAGGTGCGTCACGCAGAGGATCTGCTGCCCGCGCGCGAGACCCTTCAGCCTCTGCGCCACGGCGTCGGCCGCGCCCCCTCCGAGGCCGGTGTCGACCTCGTCGAAGACGAGAGCCCGCGCGTCGGCCTTCGAGAGCGACACCGTCCGGAGCGCCAGCATCAGCCGGGAGAGCTCTCCCCCCGACGCGATCCGCGCGAGCGGCCGCAGCGCCTCCCCGGGGTTCGGCGCGATCAGGAACTCGATCGACTCGGCGCCTTCCTCCGAAGGGGCGCCGCGCGGCTCGAAGCCGACGGCGAAGCGGCACCCTTCCATGGCGACCGCCTTCAGCTCCCTGACCAGCGCCCTCTCGAGCGCCTTCGCCGATTCCCCACGCCCGCGCGTGAGGCGCGACGCGGCCGCCGAGTACGCCTTCGACGCGGCGTCGATCTCGCCGTCGAAGGACGCCAGGCGATCCGCCGCGCCCCCCAGCTCGGCGAGCTCGCGGCGCGCCGACGCGAGGCGCTCGAGGGCGTCCTCGACGGTCGGCCCGTACCGCCGCGCGATCTTCTCGATCGCCGCGAGGCGCGACGCCAGCCCCTCGAGGCGCCCGTCGCCGGCGTCCTCGGTCCCGAGGTACGGGTCCACCTCGCGCAGCGCCTCCCGGATCGCGGCCACCGCCTCGTCCACGAGCCGCCTCCCCTCCGCGGCCCGCTCGTCGATCGCCGAGAGGCGCGAGAGCCTCTCGCGCGCGGCGCCGAGACGGGCCAGCGCCGAGGCGTCGTCCTCGTTGAGGAGGGCCGCGGTCCCCTCCGCGAGCCGGCGGATCTCGACGGCGTTCCGGAGGAGCGCCTCCTCGCGGCGCAGCTCGGCATCCTCCCCCGGCTTCGGCGAGACGGCCGCGATCTCCGAGACGGTGAGCCTCAGCTCCTCCTCGCGCCGCAGCCGGTCGCGCTCCAGCCCTCGCAGGCGCTCGCGCTCGACGTGGAGCGCCGAGAGAGCGCGGCACGCGGCGCCGACCTCCTCGAGGAGGGGGGCGTGCTCTCCGAAGCGATCGAGGGCGTCGGCCTGGGCGTCGGCCCTCAGCAGGGACTGGTGCTGGTGCTGCCCGTGGAGGTCGGCCAGGAGATCGCCGATCTCCTTGAGCTGGGAGAGCGTGACGGGGCTCCCGTTGACGAAGGCGCGCGAGCGCCCCGCGGCGAAGACGTCGCGCTTGAGGACGAGCCCTTCCGGCCCGGCGTCGATCCCCATCGCCTCCAGCCGGTCGATCAGCCGCGCCCTCCCGCCGATCTCGAAGACCGCCTCGACGCTGAGCCGCTCCTCGCCCGCGCGTATCTGATCCGCGCTCCCCCGCTCGCCCAGGACGAGCCCGACGGCGTCGACGAGGATCGACTTGCCGGCCCCCGTCTCGCCGGTGAGGATGTTGAGCCCCGGCCCGAGGTCGACCGAGAGGGTGTCGATGATCGCGAGGTTTTCGATTCTGAGGAAGGAGAGCATGCGGCCTGGCGTGAGCCCCTCCGGGCAAGGGAGCCGGCATCATACCCTGCCCGTTCGGCGCCGATCAAACGCAACGGGAGCGCGGCGACGTCCGGCACGCCCGCGCAGATCCTCATATTGATCCACCCGATCCGCTGTGGTACGGTCCGCGCGCCTCGCCGGCCGGCGGCGCTGAACCACGGTCGGCCGAGACGCCACGAGCGCCCCGCGGAGAAGCGCCTCACCCACGATGCCGACCTCAGGATTCCAGGGCGACGTCCTCAGCCTCGTCCTCCACTCCGGGCCGATGGCCCAGTTCATCATCTTCGTACTGCTCGGCTTCTCGACCGTCTCGTGGGCGATCATGGTCGAGCGCTACAGGGTGATTCAGCGCTCCGAGCGGGAGTCCGCCGCGTTCGTCTCGAAATTCCGCGCCGGCTCGAGCCTCGGGGATCTCCGGGACATCGCGGAGAAGCTCCCCCACGCCCCGGCGGCCGCCATCTACCGCGCGGGGTTCCGGCAGATCAACGCCGTGGGCAACCCGAAGGTCCCGGCGGCCGCGGGGCCCACGCGCGATCCCATGTCGAGCATCGAGCGCGTCCTCGTGCGCGCGGCGACGGAGGAGCAGGCGCGGCTCGAGAGGTCGCTCCCGTTCCTCGCGACGACCGCCGCCGCGTGCCCCTTCATCGGCCTCTTCGGAACGGTGTGGGGGATCATGAGCGCCTTCCACGCGATCGGCGGGATGGGATCGGCAAGCCTCGCCGTCGTCGCCCCGGGTATCTCCGAGGCGCTCGTCACGACCGCGGCCGGCCTTGCGGCGGCGATCCCCGCGGTCATCGGCTACAACTATTTCCTGAACCGCATCCGCGCGATCGGGACGCGCATGGACAACTTCGTCGCCGATTTCCTGACGCGGGCGGAAGCGACCATCTATTCATGAACGTGAGCCGGGGAGGCGGGCGCAGGCTCTCGGGCGGTCTCGCCGAGATCAACGTCACGCCGCTCGTGGACGTGATCCTCGTGCTGTTGATCATCTTCATGGTCACCGCGCCGATGATGCAGCGCGGCATCGACGTCGCTCTCCCGCAGGCGAAGAGCGCCACCGGCGCGGAGACGGAGCGCCTCGTCGTGACGGTCGATCGCACCAATCGCGTCTGGCTCAACGAGACCCCCGTCGCGCTGCACCTGCTCCAGGAGAGGCTTCAGGGCGCGGCGAAATCGATGGCCGAGCCGTTCGTTTACCTGCGCGCCGATCGCGCGGTGCCGTACGGCGACGTGATGGCCGTGATGGACCGGATCAAGCAGGCGGGGATCGAGCGCGTCGGCCTCGTGACCGAGCCCCTCCCGCCGGGCGGGCCGGTCCCCAAACCCCGCCCGCGATCGAGATGACGGCGATGCGCGTGAAGGTGCACGTCGGCGCCGAGCCGGCGGCCGGGCTCCCCGCGATGGTGGGGTACTCGATCGCGGGGCACGTGGTGATCTTTCTGGTGATCGTGCTCGCACCCCACCTCGCGCCGGCCGGCCCGCCCCCTCCGCGGATCCTGTCCGGAGAGATCGTGAGCCTCCCGCCGCCCACGGGAACCCCCACCGGATCGCCCGAGGCCGCGGCGCGCCCGCAGCCGGATGCGCCGCCGAAGGAGGCGAGCGCCCCGGCGAAACCGAAAGAGATCCCCGCGCCGAAGCCGCCGAAGGTGAGCGCGCCGCCGCCAAAGAGGTCCCGCGAGATCATCCCGGTGGAGCCCGACAAACCGAAGCCACCGAAGAAAGAGGAGATCACCAAGCCGGCGAAGGGGAGCCAGGACGACGGCGAGGACCGGGGCGCCGCGAAGCCGTCAGCCGCCGCCCCCGCGACCGCCGGACCGATCGCCGAAGGGGTGGGGCTCGCGGCCCCCGCAGGGGACGCGTCGGGCGTCCCGTCCCTCAACTCGGAGGCGTTCCCCTACGACTGGTACCGGGCGACGATCGTGAACCTCATCCGATCGCGCTGGCGCCGCCCCGTCACCCCGGGATTGACGCAGCCGCTTCGCTGCTCCGTCGCGTTCGTGATCTCGAAAAGCGGCGCGCTCAGCGACATCGCCGTCGCCGCGACGAGCGGCTTCGCCACTCTCGACCTGTCCGCCCTGCGCGCCGTCACGGAGGCGAGCCCGCTCCCGCAACTACCGTACCAGTACACCTCGGAGAGCGTCCGGGGTGAGCTGGTCTTCGAGCTGACGCCGGACTGAAGAGCCCGTCCGCGTCGCGAGGTCACAGGATTTGAAGAGCGCCATCGCAACCCTCGCGTGCCTCGCCGCCCTCGCCGCGGCGACCCTCGCGCACGCCGCGCAGGCGACCCCGCCGCCGGCCGCCGCGGCGCAGGGGAAGGATCAGATCACCGGCGTCATCTCGGCGCCCGGGCTGACGCGCCTCGCGATCGCGATCCCCCCCTTCCGCCTCTCCCCTCTCGCCGCCGCCGCGGTGCGCGACGCGGCGGCCGAGGTCCACGACACCGTCGTCGCGGATCTCGAGTTCAGCGGGTACTTCGACGTCGTGCCGGCCGACCGCTACGCGGCCATCCCGCTCGACGCGCAGCCCATCCCCTTCGAGCGATGGGCGGCGACGAACGCCGTCGCGCTGATGACCGCCACGGTCACGCCGGACGCCGACCGCCTCTCGCTCGAAGGGCTCCTGTTCGACACGCGCGGCGGCCAGCTCATCCTCGGGAAGCGCTACCGGGGCGAGACGGGGGTCGCGCGCCTCATCGGCCACCGGCTGGCTAACGAGATCGTGCTGCACTTCACCGGCCGGCCGGGAATTTTTCTTTCGCGCATCGCCGTCGAAGGGCGCGTCGGGAAGGCGAAGGAGATCTTCGTCCTCGACTACGACGGGAAGGGGCTGAGGCAGGTCACGCGGAACGGATCGCTGAACGTGGCGCCGACGCTGTCGCCCGACGGGACGAAGATCGCCTTCGTCTCGTACAAGTCCGGCCGACCGCGGCTCTACATCCTGGCGCAGGACGGACCGATGACCGACGTGTCCCCCCCCGGCGTGGATCTCTGCTCCGCGCCGGACTGGTCCCCCGACGGGAAGCTCCTCGCCTTCTCCGCGTCGAAGGAGGCCGACTCCGACATCTACGTCCTGGACGTCGACGCGGGACGATCGCGCAAGATCACCTTCAGCCCGTCGATCGAGACGTCGCCGAGCTGGTCCCCCACGGGGCGCGAGATCGCCTTCACGTCGGATCGCACGGGCAAGCCCCAGGTCTACGTGATGGACGCCGAGGGGGCGAACGTGCGGCGCGTGACGCTCGAGGGGAACTACAACGATCAGCCCGCGTGGTCGCCGCAGGGAGATCGTCTCGCGTACGCGGGATGGGTGGACGACCACTTCGACATCTTCGTGCTCGACGTCGGCAGCGGCGCGGCGCAGCGCCTCACGTCGCTCGCCGGCTACAACGAGAACCCTCGGTGGTCGGCGGACGGCCGTCACATCGCCTTCGCGTCGAACAGGAACGGCCTCTACCAGGTCTACACGATGGACGCGAACGGGAACGGCGCGCTCAAGCTGCCGACGCCGTTCGAGGCGTGGGGCCCGGATTGGAGCAAATAGTCGCTGTGCTACACTCGCACCGGTTCTTTGCACGATCATCCCGGGCTCGCCAGGGGAACCTTCCGTCCCCGCCGCGCTCCCCGAGCGGACAGCGTGAATCGACCGCGGCTCCGCCGGGGAAACGAGCCCCCCATCCCGGAGGTGCAGTTTGATGAAACCCAGGTCGGTCGTCGTACTCATCGGGCTCCTGGCCCTCGTCCCTCTTTCCACCGCCATCGTCGGATGCAAGAAGAAGCCGCCGGCCGAGGCCGCCCAGGCGACCCCGCCGCCGCAAGCTGTCGAGGCGCCGAAGCCGATCGTCGAGCCCCCGCCTCCTCCCCCGCCGCCGCCGGCGCCGAAGCCCGTCGCGGCGAAGCCGATCTCCGCGGCGGATCTGAACTTCCAGAAGGTTCTGCGCACCGTCTACTTCGACCTCGACAAGTACGACCTCAGGGACGACGCGCGCGCGGCGCTCGCAGCGAGCGCCGAGTGGCTGAAGGCGAACGGAAAGTGGCGCCTCCTCATCGAGGGGAACTGCGACGAGCGCGCGACGAACGAGTACAACATGGCGCTCGGCGAGCGCCGCGCGAACGCGGCGAAGCAGTACCTCCTCAGCGCCGGCATCGACGCGGGCCGGATCCGGACCATCTCCTACGGTGAGGAGCGCCCCGCCGATCCCGGACACGACGAATCGGCCTGGTCGAAGAACCGCCGGGACGACTTCGTGATTGAGGAGTAATCCATGACACCCCGCCGCCCTCGCGCGACCACCGCGGCCGTGCCGCTCATCGCGACTCTCGCGCTGACGGCCGCGGGGTGCCTCACCGCCTCCCAGGAGTCGAGGGTCCAGACCGACCTCGACCAGCTCCGCCAGCAGATGTTCGCGATGCAGAAGGACACGGCGGCGATGACGGCGAAGCTCGCCGCCATCGAGGAGAAGCTCGGCAAGCAGGACACGAGTCAGCCGGCGCGATGGGCCGACATGCAGGCCCTGCTTCAGTCGCTCACCGACGAGATCCGGACTCTCGGCGCGCGGCTCGACGACAATGGGACGAGGATGGGGTCGCTCTCCAGGGACATCTCCGCGACCCGCGATCAGTATCGCGCCCTCGACGCGCGCATCGCCGCGGCGCTCGGCGAGAAGGGGGCGGCCGCTCCGCCGCCGTCGACGCTGGAGCCGCCGTCGGGATCGACCGCGGCGGCAGCCGTGCCCAGCGCCGCATCGCCCCGCCCGGGGCCGGCGACGCCATCCGGAGGGCCGACTCCGGGAGGCTCGCCGGCGAACGCCACCCCCCCCGGCGGATCGAGCGCTCCGGCCCCCGGCGCCTCGCCCAGGCCGGGGGGATCCGGTGTCGCCGCCGCGTCGCTGACGGGCGGCTCGACCGCCTCCGACGACGCGGCGCAGGAGGAGACGTTCCGTGGCGCGTACTCCGACTACACGCGCGGGAACTACGACCTCGCCCTCGCGGGCTTCCAGAACTTCCTGAGCAAGTACCCGACGAGCCCCTCCAGCGGCGGCGCGATGTACTACTCGGGGGAGTGCCTCTTCAGCCAGCAGAAGTACCAGGAGGCGGCCGATGCCTTCGGCAGGGCGGTCGCCGAGCACCCCAACCTCGAGAACGCCGCGGCGGCGTATCTCAAGCGCGGGCTGTCACTGCTCGCGCTGAAGCAGACCGCCCAGGGGGTCGTCCAGCTCCAGCACGTCATCGATGCCTACCCCAGGAGCGAGGAGGCCCGCATCGCCGCCGATCGCCTGAGACAGCTCGGCCTTCGCGACCGCTGATTGACACCACGCCCCTATCCCGCTAGGGTGTACGCCTGTCTCGACCACGTTCAAACGAGGAGGTTTCACCCGTTTCATGGCTACTCACAAGTCCGCTGACAAGGCCCACCGACAGAGCCTGAGGCGCCAGCTCACGAACCGCGCCAACCTCTCGAAGCTCCGCACCGAGATCAAGCGGATTCGCGAGACGGCCGGCACCGATCGCGCCGCAGCGCTCAAGATGCTCCCGGGAACGCTCTCGCTGATCGACAGGTCGATTCAGAAGCGCGTCCTCCACGGGAACGCCGCAGCCCGGTACAAGTCGCGCCTCACGCGCCTCGTCCAGGCCGCGAAGAACTAGCTCCCCTTCCCCTTCGCGTACGGCGCGACTCCCGCGAGGTAGTCGCGAACGCGCGTCGCGATCCGTCTCGCGCCTGATTCGTTGAAGTGGCAATCGTCGTAGAAGACGGTGAGGTCCTTCGGCGTCGACGCGGCGACATCCAGGCACTCCGCGCCGGACTTCCCGCACACCTCCATCAGCGCGCGGTTGTACGCCTCCATCCCCCCGGCGAGCGCCGCGGGGGTGTAGTAGCGCCCGCCCTCCTTCTCCTGGAAGTCGCCGACGCCGCCCATCCAGAGGGTGGCCGCTTCCGATTCGCTGAGCCCCGCGCGCCACAGGACCGGCTGCGTCACGAAGACGAGGCGCACGCCGAGTTTCTTCGCGGTGTCCGCAATCTCCGAGGCGTTCCGCGTGTACTCGACGAGCCCCGACGTCAGATCCGGAAGCCTCTCGATCACGGCCCCCGTCTTCCGGTACTCACGCCACTTCAGGAAGATCTTCCCGGCGCTGTCCACGACCATCCAGGGCTTCCGCCGCTGAGCGTCGGGGTCGAGTCCCAGGAGGCGCCCGAGCGCACCCTTCTGATAGAAGGCGAGGTTCGGATCGTCCGGGTGGACGAGGAAGGCGTGGCGCGTCTGGTACTTCACGTTCTCGTCGGTCGCGAGGAAGTCCGGGTTGTACGCCGCGTCCTGCGCGAGGCGCAGGCCGAGGTCGTTCACCCCCATCATCACGACAAGGGCGTCGATGGGAAGCTTCGGCACCAGGCTCCGCATCTCGAGCACATGATCGCGGCTGTTGTGCCCGCTCCGCCCGATGCTGCCGACCCACGTGCGGCGCCGATCGGCTGTCTCGCCGAGATCCTTCCCGACGAGCGCCGGCCACGCCGCGTCCTGATCGAGGTAGAAGCACTCGGTCGCGCTCCCCCCCGCGAAGAGAATTCGGTACTCCTTCTTCCTCGAGTCGCCGAACTCCGGGCCGCGGATGCCGATCGAATTCGTCTCGAAGTGCGACTCCCCCTCGATCCCGACCATCACGCCGGGGGCCGGCACGTTCCTCTGCTTCATGAACGGCTGCCAGACCATGCAGTCGAGCGCCGGCGCGTCGGCCGCCAGAGCGAGAGTGGAAACGGTGAGGGCCGCGGTCAGAGCAGCGCGGGCGCGACGCGTCATCGTCGCTTCCTCTCGCTTCCCGCCGGGGCCGCGGACACGAGCGACAGCCTCAACCTTCCGCGCAGAAGGTCCGCCTCCTCGAGCTTGACGCGCACCACCTCGGCGAGCTTCCATTTCTGGGTCTGGGCGACCGGCACGAACCCCTCGGCGGCTCCGGGGGGGAGATCCTTCCCCGAGAGCTGCACGAAGACGCCTGTCTTCACCGACCCCGAGATTCGCCCCTCGAAGATCTCCCCGACGCGCTCGCGCATCACGCGCGCCATGATCAGATCGTTCACGGCGCGCTCCGCCTCCTCCGCCCGCCTCTCGAGGCGCGACGACTCCGCCGCGATCTCGGAGAGGCGCGCCAGGCCGTAGAGGGGTCTCGCGCCGGCGATCCCCGACGCCCGCAGGATCGCGTGGACGATCAGATCCGGGTACCGGCGTATCGGCGACGTGAAGTGCGCGTAGTGCTTGAGCGCGAGGCCGAAGTGCTCCGCGCGGATCTCGGAATACCGGGCGAGCTTCATCGCCCGCAGCACGTGCCGCGCGATGATCCCCTCCTCCGGGCGATCCCGGAAGCGCGACAGGAGCGCCTGGAGCCGCGCCGCGAGCGACCGGCCGCCGCGCTTTCCGGCGCCGAGAGCCGCAATCGTCTCCTCCACCTCCTCGATGTCGGCGACGTCCGGCGCCTCGTGCACGCGGTACAGCGACGGCACCCCCTTGTCCGAGAGGCCCTTCGCCACCGCCTCGTTCGCCGCCAGCATGAACTCCTCGATCAGCCGGTTGGCCGCCGTCCGCTCCCGGAGCGCGATCGTCCCCGGCCCGCCGCCGATCCCCTTCCGGAACTCGACCTCGGGAAGGTCGAGATCGATCGCCCCGCGCGCCACCCGGTTCCGCGTGAGGCGCCGCGCCAGGGGCGCCGCCTGCGTGAACAGCGCCGCGATGGACCTCCCCGCCTCTCCCTTGAGGGAGAGCTTCGACGGATCTTCCATCTGGGAGGCCGCCTCGGCATACGTGAGGCGCGCCGCCGATCGGATCACCCCCGACGCGAAGCGCACCCGCCGCGCCTCGGCGTCCGCGGTGTAGTCGATCGCCACCGACTGCACGAGGCGATCCTCCCCTTCGACGAGCGAGCAGATCCCCGACGAGAGTGAGTGAGGCAGCATCGGGATGACGCGCCCCGGAAGGTAGACGCTCGTGCCGCGCCCCACCGCCTCGGCGTCGAGGGCGCTCCCCGGCCTCACGTAGTGGGACACGTCGGCGATATGGACCCAGAGCCGCAGCACGCCTCCGGCGAGAGTCTCGATCGAGAAGGCGTCGTCGAAGTCGCGCGCGTCCTCCGGGTCGATGGTGATCGTCGTGAGCGCGCGGAAGTCCTCCCGCCCCGCGATCTCCTCATCACCCGCCTTGCGCGCGGCCGCCTCCGCCTCGCGCTCGACCTCCTCGGGGAACTCTCCCGGAAGACCGAGATCCCGGATGACCATCTCCTCGACCGCGCGCGAGTCCATCGCATCGCCGAACGAGCTCACGACGCGCGCCCTCGGCCTCGCCCCCCCCACCGCCTCGGCGAGGACGAGATCCCCCGCCTCGAACTTCACCGCCTCCGGGCCGGCATCCTCCTCCGCGGGCATCTCGACGGCGCGCCGATCGTCGCGCGGCCTCACCACCAGCCGCCCGTCGCGCGATTCGACCACCCCCGAGTAGACCGTCGGCGCCCGCTCCAGGATGGCGACGACCGCGCCGCGCGCCTTCTCCTCCCGCCCGGAGGTCGTCCCGCGCGCCACGACGAGATCGCCGTGCCCCGCGCCGGACAGATCGCGCCCCGGGATGAAGAGATCTCCGTCCGCCCCCGGCGCCGCCACGAACCCGAATCCCCCGCGCACGCCGGGCCCCGCCGCGGTCCGCGACGACGCGGGGATCGACAGCCTTCCCACCGCGATCCGATCGCGCGACCGCCACGAGATCCGCCCTCGCCGATGGTGGATGACGAACTTCTCCCTCTCCAGCAGCGCGATCTGCTCGCGAAGAAGCTCCATCGCCTCCACCGGCACCTTCAGCATGTCGACGAGGCGGGGCACGGACAGATCCTTCTCGCGGTTGTCCGCGAGGAAGACGAGGAGCTTGGGCCATGGAACCGCGACCTCGCCCGGCCACACCGCCGCCCGCGCCGCGCGCGGCCCCTCGACCTCCCGCCCCTCCTCGAACCGCCGCCTCCGCCGCTGAGGCCGGCCCGCCTCGTGGTACGCGTTCCCGGCGTCGCGCTTCCGTTTCCGGATCTTGAACCGCTTCACTTCCGCTTCTCCCGCTCCGCGCCGTCCTCCGGAGGGCCGACCCGGACCAGGACCACACGATCCACGATCACCCCCGACTCCGCCCCACGGATCTCGATCGACTCCACCGGCGCCGCCACGCTCACGTCGAAGATCTGCCGGCGCGACTGCTCGAAGGCGATCCGCCGGAAATCGCCCCCCACGTTCACGCCCACGGCGTCCGCCCCGCTCCCCGCCGCCTCCCCGTCCACCACGACGCGGTACTTCCCCGGCCGGACCGTCGCCGGGATCGAGCAGATCGCTTTCGTGTCGTTGAGCTGCACCGCCGCGCGCCCCGATCGCCCCGGCGCGTCGAGGCGTCTGAAAGCCGCCGGCGCCCGCTCGGTCGCCGCGCTCCCCTGCCCGACGCACCCTTCCCCCTCGACGACGACGCGCGGTCGCCACACGTCGTCCGGGGTCATGAGAATCGCCCCGCCCTTCCCCGGCACGATCGCCGCCTGCGTCATCTCGAAGGCGTCGTCCATGTACGCCTCGCCGAGCGGCACCGTCACCGCACCGTCGTTCGGGTTCACGAGCACGGTGCCTCGCTGGAAGTCGCGGCGGTACACCTCGCTCCCCGCGACGGCGTAAGGGTTGTTGGTGGGCTGCCCCAGCTCGACGTCGTAGAAGGGGTACCAGGGCATGTCGTCGGGGCGGTAGGGGCGGCCGTACCAGAACGTGTTCTTCTCCGACACGAAGGCCATGAGGTAGCTGGCGAAGGCGAAAAGAGCCTCTTCGCTCCCGAGGCTCGCCGCGATGCAGATCACGTTGGTCCTCTTCCCGGCGAGGGCGGCGTTCCGCGCGAGATCGATTCGCGACTTCCACCCCCATTCGCCGCGGGCCTGAACTTTCCGGCTCATCCAGTCCTCGGCGTTCGCCCCTTCGACGGCCTGGAGGTATTGCGTCGCCCGCTCGGGCTCGCCGGCGCGCATGTGGTTGAAGATGATGTCGCGGTCGACGTACCCGGCGATGGTGGCGGCCTGGCGGATGGTGCGGAGCATCGCCTGCTCGCCGGCGTACCATTTCGTCTCGCTCATCTCGGCGGGGAGCGCCGACATGAACCGGCCGACCTGCAGCGGGCGGTACGAGTAGTCGGTCTCGACGTTGTCGAGCTGGAGGCCGTCGTAGCCTCGGGTCAGGAGCGCGACGGCCCTGTCGGCGAGGTACTCCTGGTAGGCGGGGTGGGCGACGTTCATCGCGTAGCGCGCGAGGTCGTCGCGGTAGTTCTTGATCCTCACGGTGACTCTCTTCCCGTCATTTCCGTGGAGGAACCAGTCCTCGCGTTCCTTCCAGAAGCTCGCGGGCTCGGGCTGCCTCGAGAGCATCAGGTCCATGGTGTTGAGATAGCCGAACACCTTCGCCCCGGGCTGGTCGCGCCGCGCACGCCTGAGGACCCCGTCCGGGTCGTCCTCGGGGGAGACGATCATCATGTCGACCGGGCCCCCCTCCCGGAGCCCGTAGCTCTGGAAGGTGCCGAGCGCCATGAGGGTGATGCGGGCGGTTCGTCGTGGGCTCTCCTGGGGGGCAGGGGCCACGGGAGCCTCCTGTTCCGGAGTGGCCGGCAACGTCAGGGCAAAGGTCAGGGCGGCCAGCGCAATCTGGTTCTTTGGCGTTGCTCGCATCGGGGGCGGATGATAGATTACGCGCCTCCCTGACGGCGAGTGAAGGCTCCCCGACGTGCCGAAGTGGTGAAATT